>DASXMZ010000280.1:0-7347 GCA_036495385.1 Mucilaginibacter sp.
GCCATTTTAACCATGTCGGCGATTTTTCTTTTGATCACCTTTCCGCTTAGTGGGGTAATAACCCATTTCATACAAATTGATCCGAATACTCCCTTTGCGGAATATAGACAATACACCCGCTATTTCATCGGTATTTTGGTGGTTGATGCTTTATGTGTGATCCCTTTTGCTAAAGTGCGCGCTGATGGGCGCCCCGGCCGCTATGGAACTATTAAGCTGCTCAATATTATCCTATTCGTAGGGCTTAATCTCTTATTTATTTATGTATTTCCGTATATCGTACGTCATAATCTGCCTGTAACTGCTTTAATAAGCCCCTGGTTTAAGCATGGCTGGCTCGGATATGTGTTTTTATCAAACCTAATCGCCAGTGTAGCTACCTTATTAATGCTGCTTCCGGAATTAGTGCAATTGCGGCCTAAATTTAACGGCAAGCTTTTTACCGAGATGCTGGTTTATAGTTGGCCGGTGCTTATTGCCAACTTCTCCTTCCTGATTAATGAAAACCTCGATAAAATTTTATTAGGTAAGCTTCTTCCTTCAAAAGTAAGCGCCATAGATGTTGGTATTTATGTGGCCTGTGCCAAAATATCCATCTTCCTTAGCATATTTGTGAACGCTTTCCGGCTGGGCGCCGAGCCTTTCTTTTTTAGTCATGCCGACAAGAAGAACGCCAATCAAACCTACGCCCGTATTATGACTTATTTTGTAATCGCGGTGTGCCTGATATTTGTAGCCCTGGTGGCTAACATCGATTTGCTTAAATATTTTATTAAGGGCAGGGGTACCCAAACCAACTTATATTGGTCGGGCTTAAAGGTAGTGCCATTGCTGCTTTTCGGCTATGTGAGTTTGGGTATTTATATGAATCTATCAGTTTGGTATAAGTTGTCTGATCAAACTAAATACGGTTTGTATATTTCAGGTGTGGGAGCAATTCTTACAATCATACTGAACGTGCTGCTGATACCAAAATACAGCTACATGGCTTCGGCGTGGATATCGTTGATAGCCTACGCCACCATGATGGTTTTATCCTATATCTGGGGACAAAGAAACTATCCTATCCCATACGATCTTAAAAAGAATCTTGCTTATATAATTTCTTCAATTATAATCGTTTACTTATCGTTCTATATTTTTAACAGGAATATATTTGCAGGTAACGCGCTTTTTTTGTTATTTGTATTAGCAGCCATTTATTTTGAAGGGAAAAACTTAAAGGCCATATTTATTAAGCGATGAACATCAGGATCATAAATAGATCAAAAAATAATTTACCTGCGTACGAAACCCTGCATGCCGCCGGTATGGACCTGCGTGCTGACCTGGACGAGGTGATATTATTAAAACCAATGGAGCGCAAACTGGTCCCGACGGGCTTGCATATTGAATTGCCACAAGGGTTTGAAGCCCAGATACGCCCGCGGAGCGGACTCGCATTTAAACATGGCATAGGCATAGTTAACTCGCCCGGAACCATTGATGCCGATTATCGCGGGGAAATAAAGGTGCTGCTTATCAATTTTTCGGACCAGGAATTTGAGGTTAAGACGGGCGACAGGATAGCGCAAATAATAATAGCCAGGCACGAAACGATAAGCTGGCAGCAGGTTGACGAACTAAACGAAACTTTGAGAGGTGTTGGCGGTTACGGTCATACTGGGATAGGGTAGGAAAGAAACAAGAATTAAGAGTCAGGAATCAAGTATAACACTTGAATATTTGCAGGCGATGGTTTTAGGAGTTAGAAACGGAATAGGTATGAAAGATTGCAGACATTTATTGGAAATACGACAAGGTGATATGGTGAAGTACCGCATATTTTCCGTCTTGTCTCTTGTCTCTTGCTTCTTGTTTCTTTCCCCAATATACGCGCAAAATAAAAACTCCGCTAGTGATGGCAATAAGATAGTAGTTGTTGCGAATAAGCCTATGACTGCTGCCGACAGCACGATGGTAAAAGATGTTTTTTTTAATGCATTGCGGCAAAAAACAATCGATAACCTTAACATGGCAGCCGAATTATTTAACAAGGTGATACAAATTGACCCATCAAACGATGCGTCGCTTTACGAGCTTGCTATGCTCAAAAAAGATAAAAATGACTATAATTCGGCTCAACAACTATTGGAAAGAGCAGTAACCGTTAACCAGGATAATGAATGGTATTGGATGGCTTTAGCTGATTGCTATGAAAAGCGAAACGATATTGGTAAACTGGAGAATGTATTTAACGAATTAATAAGAATTGACCCCGATAAGCCGGATTACTATTTTGACAAAGCCAACACTTATTTCATCCAGGGTAAATATGATGAGGCTTTAAAAGTTTATGACCAGGTTGAACAAATAACAGGTCCAAGCGACGATTTGCTTGCGAACCGGCAAAAAATTTATCTGAAACAGGGAAACGTTGACCTGGCGGCAAAGCAGCTCCAGCAAATGATTGATGCCAATCCTGCACAAATCAAATATTATTTATTCCTTGCGGAGCTCTACAACTCAAATAATTTTGCCGACAAGGCACTCAGTGTGTTACATGCCGCTGAAAAAATAGATGGCAATAGCAGCCTGGTTCACCTTTCACTGGCAGATATTTATCGGGACAAAAAGAATTATCAGGCCAGTTTCGATGAATTAAAGTTAGCATTCGCAATTTCTGATATGCTTACTGATCAAAAGATTAAAATCATTTTAGGCTACTTACCGCAGTTTCCAGATCCTAACGCTAAAGCCAGTGCGCTTGAGTTAAGCAAAATACTTGTGGCAACTCACCCCGACGATGCCAAAGCCTTTGCGGTTTATGGGGATATGCTGATGCAAAACGAACTTTTGAAGGATGCAAAAGAAGCCTATAAAAAATCAATTTCGCTTAATAGCCAGGTTTATGAAGTGCAGGAACAACTGGTGCGCATTGAGTTAGGTGATAATGATGCTGATGGCGCTATCCGCGATGGCGAAAACGCGCTTTCTTTTTTTCCTAACCAGGCCTGGATGAATTACCTGGTAGGTATAGCCTGGCAGATGAAAAAAGATTACAATAAAGCTATAAGCTATATAAAGAATGCAACTTCGTTGGAGAGCCAGGACAAAGAGTTGCTCTCTCAAAGTTATTCGTCATTGGGTGATTGTTATCACGACTTGAAGGACAACAAAAGTTCGGACGAAGCTTATGAAAAAGCTTTGAACTATAACGCCGATAATGTGTTTACTTTGAACAATTATGCTTATTATTTATCGTTGAGAGGGGAACAACTGGAAAAGGCGGCAAGAATGTCGAAGCGATCGAATGATTTGCAACCTAACAATGCTTCCTTTGAAGATACTTATGCCTGGATATTATTCAGACAAAAAAATTACGCCGAGGCCAAAACCTGGATGGAAAAAGCTTTGGCAGATGACAAAAGCACCAGTAGTGTAAAGCTGGAACATTATGGCGACATTTTGTTTTATCTTGGTAATATTGACACCGCAGTAGAAAATTGGAAAAAGGCAAAAGCCAATGGCGACAACTCCCCGGTTTTAGAAAGAAAAATAAATGAAAAAAAATACGTCGAATAACAGCCTGTCTAATATGACGGTGTTTTTTTATCGCTACATAAAACTTCTTACAGTTTGCTGCCTGCTTGCATTTGTAAGCTGTAAAGCGAAAAAACAGCTTGTATCAACAGGCGCTGCTGGTAATAACACAAAAGCAGCAGACAATAAGCGCAGCCAACTGGATGCGATAAGAGCAGCGCAAACTAATTTTGATACTTTTTCGGGTAAAGCACATGCAAAGCTTAACTTTAGCGGAAGCAGCAACGATGTTACTTTAAATATCCGGATAAAAAAAGATCAGAAAATATGGATTTCTGTTACTGCGATTGCCGGTGTTGAGGTTGCACGAGCTATGATAACCCCGGATAGTATAGTTACAATGAACAAATTGCAAGGTGCATATTTGAAACAGCCATTTAGCTATCTCTATAAAATGGCCGGTAAGGAATTTAACTATAAAACTTTAGAATCATTGCTTACAGGTAACGCCATACCTGAACTGATAAATGAAAACGCCACTTTGCAAACTAAAGGCGATACCCTTACGTTAACAGGTAATTTACAGGATGTAATGTATAAACTTATCCTGGGCCCTGGAATGAAGGTTGCCCAAACAAATCTGGATAACCAAACCGAAGGACGGTCGCTCCAGGTAACCAATAGTACTTTTATACCAGCGAATAACAGAATGGTTCCCTCACTAATTGATATTGCTTCTGCGTCAAAAGATCAAAAAGTGCAGATTGGTTTGCACTATGTTAAAGTGGATCTCGACCAGCCGCTCGAGTTTCCGTTTACCATTCCGGCGAGATATAAAGAAATTAATTAACATAATATCATAAAAGTATTTGATGAAATTTTTTAGAGCAGTAATTTTTTTAGTTTGTGTTTTTGTAGTTTTTAGTGCACATGCTCAAACACCTACTGAGTTAAGGCGCGAACGCGATGCACTGACGCAGCAATTGGAGCAACTTAACCACGAATACCAGGAAACAGCAAATAATAAAAAAACATCACTAAAACAACTTTTCATATTAAAACAACAAATCAATTTACGGCAGCAAAAGATTCAAAATATAAATTCGGAAGTAAGAAATTTGGATAATCAAATCTCCGAGAGCAATAATTTCGTACATAACTTACAAAGCCAGTTAGATAACTTAAAAAAGGAGTATGCAGCTATGGTGTTGTTTACTTACCACAATCAAAGCGCCTACAATAAGCTGATGTTTATTTTTGCAGCGAAAGACTTTAACCAGGCTTATAAACGTTTAAAATATTTGCAGCAGATCGGAACTTACCGTGAGCGCCAGGCTGAATACATACAGGAAACGCAAACAGAGTTGCATGTCAAGATTGTAGAGCTTGATAAAAACAAAGCCGACAAAAATAATTTATTGTTGGACCAGGAAAAAGAGAAGGCAACCCTGGGAAAAGAAAAGAATAGCCAGATACAAGTAGTTGCCGAGCTTTCGCAACACGAAGGCGAACTAAAGCAGCAGCAAAAAGATTTACAAAGAAAAATTGCAAAGACTAACAAGGCGATTGCCAATGCGATACAGCGGGAAATAGAAGAGGCAAGGCGAAAAGCTGAATCGGAAGCAAAAAACGATGCGGCAAAAGTAAAATCTGCAAATGGCGATGTTATCGTACCGAAAAAAACAATTACCAGGAGCTCAAGTACAAGCGAGGTATTGAATGCGACGCCCGAGGCTGCCAGGTTGTCAAATGACTTTTTAGGCAACAGGGGTTCGCTGCCGTGGCCGGTTACCAATGGTATTATTAAACAAGGCTTCGGAAAATATTTGGATAATGAAAGAATTCAAAACGAAAGTTTTGGTTGGGATATCAAAACAAACGACGGAGCTTCCGTAAGGGTTGTGTTCCAGGGCGAGGTGAAAAGTATAGCTAACATAAGCGGTACTTATTTGGTGGTTATTCAACACGGTGAATATTTTACAGCTTACTCCAACCTTAAATCGGTGATTGTGAAAGCAGGCCAAAAAGTAAGCACCAAACAAGTAATTGGTACGGTAGCAACAGAATCGTCAACAGGTGAAGCAATTGTAAGTTTTTCGTTATATAAGGGTACAATGCCGGTTAATCCTAAAATTTGGCTTGCACCAAATTAGTAGTTTTAAACTTTAATTATTTTAATTGTCTATATTTGTAGGCTATAATTAAAAACGGTATGCATAGTTCAGTTCTTTTATTTTTGAACATCGGCTCGTCGGAGATGATACTAATAGTATTTGTGGCTTTGTTGCTTTTTGGCGGCGAAAAACTACCGGAAATTGCACGCGGGCTTGGAAAAGGGATCCGTGACTTTAAGGATGCCTCTGAAGGGGTAAAACGCGAAATTAACAACCAAATAAACAGCTACGAAGAAAAAAGAACAGAAACAGCACTTGATGTGGCTGCTCAAAATCATCTTTCATCCAGTACAGATCAATCAGCTGACAGCCGTCCTCCTGTTGAAAACACCATGCCAATAAATGAAAATCATTTTACAGCATCGGATGAACATCAGGATATTGAAAAAAATGGATCGGCGGTGACAGGGGAGACCACAGATAACCCTATTGCCTTTCCGCATTCAGATACCGAAACAGTAACTGAAATAACAAAGAGTAAACCAATAAGAGTATAAACATTTTATAAAATTTAAACACCATGGGTTCATTAGGCGCTCCGGAAATTATTCTGATCATCATTGCAATATTAATACTGTTTGGGGGTAGAAAAATCCCTGAACTTATGAAAGGTTTGGGCAAAGGCATGAAAGAATTTAAAGATGCTCAAAACGGCGAAAGCAGTTCAACAACTCCAACTAATTCCAACACTGGCAGCAGCGACAAACCGAGAGTTTAGTTATAAGGTTGGGTCTTATTCCGCCCGATTTTTTGTTTTTTTATAAACTTATCTGTTGATATTACCATTTCAACGGATAAGTTTTTTATTTTCGGCCCATGACTAAATCATACAACTCTTTAAGTGAAATAAAGAGTGAGCTGGCACTTGGGGAAATTACCGTTGAGAAACTTGTTAAGGGTTACCTTGAAAAAATTGCGTTAAACGCTCATTTAAATGCTTTTAATGAGGTGTTCACCCAGGAAGCATTGATCTGCGCAAAAAAAGTAGATGCCCGGATAAAAGAGGGTGCTGCGGGTAAACTGGCGGGTATGGTTATAGCAATAAAGGATAATATATGCTACAAGGGCCATAAGATAAGCGCATCCTCAAAAATCTTAAAAAATTTCACTTCAATTTATTCGTCCACTGTAGTTGAACGGCTTTTAGCCGAGGATGCAATAATTATTGGCCGCTGTAATTGCGATGAGTTTGGGATGGGCGCGGCTAACGAAAATTCATATTTCGGCGCTGTAAAAAATTACGCTGACACAAGCCGGGTATCAGGAGGATCCTCCGGTGGCTCAGCTGTTGCCGTACAGGCGGGCATGTGTCTGGCCGCGTTGGGTACCGATACCGGAGGCTCCGTAAGGCAGCCAGCCTCGTTTTGCGGCCTGGTGGGGCTAAAACCAACTTACGGCCGCGTATCAAGGCATGGTATAATTGCTTATGCTTCGTCATTTGATCAAGTTGGACCCATAACAAAATCAGTAGACGATGCCGCATTGCTGCTGGAGGTTATGGCAGGTCCTGACGATTATGATGGCACACTTGCAAATGTTGCCGTACCGGCTTTTAGCAAAAACATTCAGCCGCCTTCAACAAAAAAAATCGCCTACATCCAGGAGTCGATATCAAGCCCCGGTGTAGATTCTGAAATAAAAAATGTACTCG
>DASXMZ010000281.1:0-8092 GCA_036495385.1 Mucilaginibacter sp.
TGGACGGTGCTAAGCGCCTGACGATGGCTAAAGCTAAAGAGACAGTTAAGCGTAAAGGGTGGTATTATATGCCATTACTGTGTTTGATAACCTCTCTCCTGTGCAACTCCCAATACACTGTTACTTGCAGGTTCAGGGTAACCATATCGGTGTCATTGGGAATTTTAAAGGGCAGGGAGCAGCGGCCTTCATCTATTTTCAAAAAAGTTGCAGAAGTGGTAAAAAACTTTAAATTTACGTAGCGTAGATGCGCCTAAAAAAGTAGCATGAAAGGTAAAAAACGAATAAATGGAGCTCGGCAAATGGCCGGGGACTGAAAGCAAAGACCACGGACGGTGCTAAGCGCCTGACGATGGCTAAAGCTAAAGAGACAGTTAAGCGTAAAGGGTGGTATTATATGCCATTACTGTGTTTGATAACCTCTCTCCTGTGATTATGATTGGACCTGCAAGAACTGCTATCAGTTTGGACCCACATTTCATAGATATATGCCATCAAGAGTTAAGCCAACATTAATACAGCAGGTATCGCAAATAAAATTCCTAAGGGAAGCATGGCGGTTGCTAAATACTTCTAATAAGAAATCCAAAGGATTGTCTAAAGCCTCAATTAAAGACTTCGAGGCCGATCTCAAAATCAACTTACAGTCGTTATCAACTTCTTTAGCTAACGGCTCATTCAAATTTTCACCCGTAAAGGGGGTTGCCTTGGCCAAAAAAAATAAAGGGTTTCGTCCTTTAATGATATCAGAAGTAAAAGACAGAATAGTTCACAAAGCACTTGCCTTAAAATTGGAAGCTAAACTGTCTCGTAAGTATAAGATCAAAAACACTTGTAGTTTCGCTTACCAAAAAAAATTGAGTATTCAGGATGCAATCTTACAAATGGTCTGTTATTATAAGCAAGGATTCACCTATGTCCTGGAAGCAGATATTCAAAATTTCTTTCCTACTGTCGACAAGCAAATGTTATTAAAAGATGTTTGTAGCAAACTATCGGATCATACACTCGACGTTTTACTTCAAGGATCACTTAATCAGGAATTAGGGAACAGAACAGAACTTAGGCTACGCGATCAGAAAATTTATGATGACATTTTTTCCAGTGCCGAAGAAGGTATACCGCAGGGAAATGCCTTGTCACCATTATTAGCAAATATATTTCTTGCTAATTTCGATCAGCGAATGATCAAATCGAAAATAAAAATGATCAGATATGCAGATGACTTTATCATCTTGTTCAAAACGGCCAATGATGCAAAAAAAGCATATTTGATTGCCGTAGATGAATTAGAAACCAAACTTGGGTTAAAACTTTATCCATTAAAGGATAAAGCTGCTGAAAACGAAAAGATCAGCCGAATATTGAAACCCTCTGAACATTCTTTCAATTTCCTATCGATTAGATTTGACGGTGCAAAATGCTCTGTTTCTGATAAAAAATTGATCGGGATCATCGCGAAGCTTAAGGATCTTTCCTCAATAAAATTATTAAAGGAAAATTTTCCAGATGAAAAGTTGGGACTTTTGCAAGTTTTGGTTAAAGCTAGAAACGCAATTGAAGGCTGGATTGCTGCCTATAGCTTTCTGGATATCGAAAATCAGATCTCCGAGTTGGATAGACATGTCAATATTTCGCTTTATAATATATTCAATGAATTTGGTTTTCCGCTGAAAAAAGGGAGTGCCGGTGAAATAAGAACTCAAAAGACAATAAAAACACAAACTGACGGAACTATTATTTTAGATAGAAATAGCAATTTAAAAATTGGGCTTAATGAAAAACAGCGAAAAAGCACTGGGATACCTTCGTGTATGGACACATAACAAAAAATCAAAACCACCGATGTCATTCGCTGAAAGAATAAATGCGCATACAGATGGAATAGGGTTAACAATACGAAGCAAAAAAAAGAAAGCGACCCAACTCGCGCTGGTATAGGGCAGGCCAAAAGAGGCGGGCTACTCGAGCGCCACTTACAGGTAATCATCTGACAATGAGTAGGAAGTTACGAGTCGCGTTTGCGCACTTGGCCGTCACTTCAGACTCACACCAGATGAAGTGATATTTTATATTAAGCTAATAATCTTATTGATTTGGGACTATTATCGAACTGGCAGTTGCGGGGTTCGACGATAAGAAGTGTTCCGTTTTATTATCCCAGTAAACAGCTGTATTATTGTCTTGACCCGCTAAATATACATCTGTGCCCGAAAGTGTAATAGCATAAGCAGTTGCGCCGGCTCCATTTGCGGATGGCAAAATATTTTCTACTCCGTTTTTCCAAAAAACCGCATTTCCGCCATCATTACCACAAAAATATACGTCGGTTCCTGATATAACCATACCGTATACTCCGCCTCCATTTTTTTGCGGCAAGGTATATTCTATTCCATTCAACCAGTATACGGGCGTGTTCCAATCATAACCGCCAAAATATACATCTGTTCCCGATATGGCTATACAACGCGGGCCGCCGCCATAGTTCGTCGTCTGAAGCGGTAGGTTATATTTTGTCCCATTTTTCCAGTACACGGCAGAGTTTCCCGATAAACCATCAATTGCTGCTGCATATATATCTGGTCCGGATACTGCCATCGCTAAAACGTTAACATTGTTGTTAGTTGTACCCGGCAATAAATATTCGATGCCATTCTTCCAGTAAGCTGGGCCGGGGTAATCCATGCCCCCAATGTAGATGTCGGTTCCGGAGATTGCAATTGAGTTTCCTTGCGCAATTGTGGATTTATAAGGTAGATTATTTAGAGTGCCATTCATCCAATACGCCGCACCATTTCCAAAATCGCCCACAAAATGCATTTCGCTGCTAAAATAGTCGTTGCTATTGGTTATAGCCATTGCACGAACTTGCCCTGAACCGGGAGTCGAACGTGATAAATAATTTTCTCCTCCGTTTTGCCAATATACCGGACGTAAACCATCTATGCCTGCGGCATATACAACAGGCGACAATTGATAGGTAAATACCGGACCCGAGGCTGCAGCTACTAAATTAGTGGACACTGTTACCGGCCCAGTACCTGCTCCCAGTGGCACTACCACGGTGAGTGAAATACCCTTAGAAGCACTTTGAACCACTGCTTTAACATTATTAAACATAACTACGTTGTCGGATGGTGTTGTACTGAAGTTATCTCCTGTTATAGTTACCACAGTATTGTAAGGACCTGATGAGGGACTTATCGAGCTGATGCTGATAGCGCTCGCGTTAGCGTTAGATGCGGGGGTAGGAGCATTTTTTTTGCTGCAGCTTGACGAAAAAAAAATTACTGCGAAAAAAAAAGGTAAATAGAGGCGCATAATAATGGATTTAGGTATTTAAATTGGTTTAGTGACGTAATGTTAAAAGTATATCCCAAATATACAAATTACTAAAATAAAATCCGCTATCCGAAGCCCTCTTCTCGCGCGAGTATCCGGTCTGGCCAAAAGAGGTGGGCTACTCGTGTGCCGCTGACAAGTAATCATCTGATAGATAGCAAATAAGAGTTTCAAGCCCTAATATAAGCCATTACCAACCCAACTCCGCTTTATCCTCATAGTTGAGGCTAACCTCATCTTCAATTTTTTGCTTTGTAGGCCTCATCCAAATAAAATAAAGAATATTTAAGCCCGTGAGCATTAAATAAAACGGGTTGCCGGTAAGCATATAACAAACAATACAAAACATTGATCCACCTTCGCTCGGGGCGCACCGCATGATCAGGGCGGTTTGATAGGCGCTTAATTTTTCTTTTAAAGTTGCGTCATCAGCCAGTTTCGTTAATTGCTGTTTATACAAAAAGCTGCCCAATAACATACCACCAAATATCAGCAGCAGCGCCACATAAAAAAGAGGATCATTACCGGGTTTCATATTTAAACCGGTATTATTGGTTATGGAGAAAACTGCTATGCCAAATAAAACCTGGCCAATTAATAATGCGGCGTGTATAATAGCGGTTGTTTTAAAAAATCCCTGCGGGTTTGTGGTAGCGGTACGGCTGTTGTCCATTTTTGTGTTTGTTTAAGTAGGAGCTAAATTAACATTATTAGTTACAGTATCAACAGGGTGTTTGCATTAGCAGGGGAAATCGCTTTAAAAGTTACATCAATTTTGTATTAAGCCAGGAATGTTTTAAAATTAAAAAAATGTCATGCCGTCCGCCTCAGGCGGATCGGCACCCCTCATGCTAAGTCTACGCCATGCTAGCGAATATGCAGGATGTACACCAAGCACGCCGTTTGTCCTGTGGGGTACCGAAACTAGTTCAGCATGACTCTCTGTTTTTAAAAGTGATTTCCCGAACCGTTTTAGCCATTTTAATTATCTTTGATATAACACGCTCATTCATTCATTCATTAAATCGCTTATGTCCATCAATACCATTGAAGATCAGATTGGAATGCAAAAGGTAAGTGAGGCGGTGGCCTTTACATTAAAAGCCATGCGGGATTATTGCAGCGTGGGTATGTCGGCAAAGGAGCTGGATGATTTTGGCGGGAATTTGCTCCAAAGTTTTGGCGCCCGTTCAGCGCCTATGCTTACCTACAAATTTCCCGGGCATACCTGTATCTGCGTTAATCACGAAGTTGTGCATGGTGTCCCCACCGCGAACAAAGTTTTCCGGGAGGGCGATCTGATCAATATCGATGTTTCTGCAGAACTTAATGGATTTTGGGCAGACAATGGCGGTTCCTTTGTATTGGGCGAAGACATCAAGGGACACGGGGCTTTGGTCGGCGCTTCTAAACACATATTAAAGGATGCGATATCTCAAATAAAAGGTGGTGTTAAAATAGCGGAGATAGGCAGGTTCATTGAAACACAGGCGGCTAAACGCGGCTTTACCGTTATCAAGAATTTGGCTGGTCACGGGGTGGGGCGTAGTCTTCACGAATCGCCGGGTGATATTCTGAACTGTTATAACCGCTTTAACCAGGAGCGGTTTAAAAAAAATTCTGTTGTGGCGATTGAAACTTTTATTTCTACAAAATCCACTTACGCTGAAGATTTCGGAGAAGAGTGGAGCCTCAAAGGTAATAAAGGAGGCTATGTGGCACAACATGAACATACGATCATCGTAACCAGCGGTGAACCTGTTATTTTAACCGCCAATAACGGAATATGGGACTGAGGATGACTGCATAAACTCCTGTATGCTTTTCTCACGGCGATTTATAAACAGAACACGCTCCGAAAAATATCTTCAGACAGTCTTTGAAAAGTACATGTTAAATCATTTTTATTTAGTGAGCCCATCGGCGGCACTCATATCTCTTACAGCAACATATCTGCCATCTCTTTTTTCAAAAAGGCTCATATAATTTCCTGTATTAAGTGTTGTATTGAGGGAGTCAGCAATTGAAAAATGACCAATTTCTACAACAAGGTTCCCATCATTTGATACAAAAACTTCGTTAGTTGTATACTTGATCTTATCAATAGGTGAAGTCAGATCCGACGTTAAAAAAGCGAGGATTTGTTCCTTTCCCACTAATGGCGGCCTGTTTGGATAAAAGCTTTTCGCATCATCTGCATAATAGCCGATTTTTTTCATTTCTCCGCTATTGTAAACATTAGCAAATGAGTCTTCCTTCGCTTGAATTTCTTTTTTTATTTGTTCTTTATCAATTACTTTGTTTGCATTGCAGGCGAGCATTAGCCCCATTATACAACTTAATGTGCATCCTTTTACAATCATGTTTTTCATATTCAGCCTTTATTTTATTTGAATTCTTGCTTATTGTATTTAGTATCATATAGTAAAAGCTAACGTCTTCTGCCGCCGCCACCGCCGCCAGAACGCCCGCCACCCATGGAACGCCCACCACCGCCGTACGAACCAGATGACGATGACCTGGTGCTTGGCGACGACTGCCTGTTTGAAACTGAAGGAGATGAGGATTGCCTGTTTGATCCGGAAGCTCCGTTTCCAGCCCTGTCCGATGTTGTAGGCCTGTTTGATCCGGAGGCCCCATTTCCGGCCCTGTCGGATGTTGTGGGCCTGTTTGATCCGGAGGCGCCATTTCCTGGCCTGTTAGATGGCGTATTAGATGGACGGGTTGATGCCGAACCTCTGTTTCCGCGATCTACTGTTCCATTACCATAATTTCCGTTATTCTGGTTGTTGCGTACGGTGTTGGATGTATTCCTGGTGTTATTGTAATGATTAATGCTGTTTCTGTTATTAATGACCACCGTATTCCCTCCACCATAGTGACCTCCATAATAACCACCATGGTAGTAGTGATTGCTGCGATATATACCTACCGCCATAACGGTTGCAAATGCAAACCAGGGAGGGGAGTATCCGTAATAATAAGGCGGATAATAAGGTACATAGGCGGGCGAATAAACATACTGTACAATTGGTGCTTGTTGCACCACTACTGTGGTTGTTGCCGGAACAGTGACCGTAACGGGTTTTTCCCCGGTATAACCTGGGTTAGGCGTTACTGACGAATTACCCTTTGGTTCAATAACATAATCTTTGCCATATAATTCCTCGTCACCAACAATCTGCAGACTCACCTTCCCTTTAGACTTATCCAGCAAAATGATAGCAACATCCTGCGATTCAGTTTTACTGACATCAACGCGGAGTATAAACGTATACGAACTGTCTTTTTTTGTAGTGACCACTTTGATAAAATCAACTTTTTTATCCAGATTCAAATCCAGGTTATTGATCTTTAATTTATCATCATTCAACGATTTTTCAAACGCTTCAATAGTTTTTGATTTTTGAAACAGATCTAATACAGCATAAAGATCCAGGTTGTCTCCTGCAAGGCCTAATGCAGCTGTAGTATCCTTTTTGTCTTGAGACTTTGTGTCCTGAGGTTTTTTCTCCTGAGACTTTTTGTCTTGAGACAAAGCTGGCAAACTTAACAAGCTCAGTGCAGCTGCTAAATAAAGTAAAATGATTTTATTCATAACCAGACAATTAAAAGTATAAATACAGTATTGGTTAAATAAATGGCATACAAATATAACCGACAACAGGGTCTCCGAAGGGATTCCGGGGGACGAAAATGTTCCATATTTAAATATGCACCTTACCTAATGCATAATTGTGATGCGTTCGCAACATTACATAGCTAATTTTTATTGTTTAATACATCAAAACCTGTAGACATGAAAATGGGAAAACAAAGACACCTTTATCAAAGCTCAATTCATGCTGAATATAGAGAAACACCAGCGCACAACTGGCCAGCCCTACAGCCAGCCCTGAAACGTTGATCGAAGCGGTGGTTTTGCGTTTCCAGAGATTGCGGAAAGCCAGCTTGAGGTAAGTTTGGAACTTAAATAAAAGCTTATATCCAAAAATAAAGGTTTGCCGCAAACTTCATCAACTACGTATTTATTTAACAGAGTTTAACAAGAAGGTATATTCTGTGAGGTTGAGAGGTACTCTAATTTTCATCCTCGTGGGCCTCCCAAGGACACCCCGAAAGAAGGACCCAATAAGCTTAAGTTGGAAGATTTAAGTTTTTTTGTTGGATATAGTCAAAGACACAGGCATAAGCAATCCGTAGATAAAATCTACAGACGGCAGAGAAATTGGCAATGCCAACATCCTTTACCGGGCAAGCTCAATTACTCAGCCCTCAAACTATCTACAGGGTTAGCGCTTGCCGCTTTAATTGTTTTGAAAGCGATTGTGCAAAAAGCAATGACAACCCCTGCGGATAACGATGTCGCAAAAACCCACCAGCTAATGTCTACGCGGTACGGGAAATCGCGCAGCCAAACATTCATAAAATACCAGGCAAGGGGCAGGGCGATGATATTCGCTATGAGTACCAATTTAAAATATTGTTTGTAAAACAACAGGACAATGTTTGTAATACTTGCTCCAATAACCTTGCGTACACCAATCTCGCGGGCTTTTTGAGTTAAGGTATATGTAACGAGGCCTAATAATCCAAGGCAGGATATAAATATAGCCATTGCTGTAAAAATACTGCTCATTTTTTGCTGGCGTTGATCCTGGAGGTAGTCGCTGTTAAAAATGAAATCAAGAAATCCATAATAAAACGGTGTGTCCGGGTTGAGTTTTGCCCATTTTTCTGATACATAATG
>DASXMZ010000282.1:0-10953 GCA_036495385.1 Mucilaginibacter sp.
GATGCTTAATAAACTGTTTTCAGTTGCTTTGATAAGCAACGTTAGCCTTTTACATAATCAATCTGAAATAAAGTAGACTAACGACAGTTTTAATAGATATAAAATGCCCGGATATCTTCGTCCGTTTGATTATCTACTAAATTCGACGTTGGTAGATTGTTTTAGCTGTTTATCAGATTTATGCTCATTTTTGAATAAGCAATTCGTCTTCAAGATTATGCGTGTTAAATGGCCCTTAACAAAACGATTATTGTACCTGGGTTTCTGGATACTGATAACCATTATATTTCTGTACGACAGGCGGTATCTTATTCAGAAAGTCGGGCTTGGGCACTTTGCCGAATGTACCGTTGTAAGGCTCACTCTAATCATTTCGCTTGCTTATTTGCACCTCTATTATCTAATACCAAAGTTTTTTTCTGTTAAGCAGTACTTTAGCTACTTTTCATCATTGGTATTATCGCTCGGAGTATATGTAAGCCTGCAAAGCCTTTATGACATTTACCTTTATGGCTTTGTTATAGGAGCTGTTGATTATCGTGATTTCTGGCATAATTTTCCATTTAATTTTATTACTACAACCTGGTACCTGCTGCTTACTGTCGCTTTTAAATTGAGTATCGATTGGTACGATCAAAGAAAAGAAGTTATTAAGTTGCAGGAGGAATTACGCCGTGTTCCTGCATTTGTTAATACACAAAAGGACGGTGAATACCTGTTTTTGAAGTCGGGAACAAAAAAATTGAAGACGCCTATTTCTGCTGTTTCGTACATCCAGGGGTTAAAAGATTACTCAGTTATTTATACAGAAGATGGAAAAGTTATTGTAAAAGGCTCGCTGAAATCTGTCGAAGAGCTTTTTCCGGAAAAGCATTTTCTGCGGATCCACAAATCATACCTGGTTACAAATAGCAAGATTAAACAGATTGAGAGCAATAAAGTGATATTAACCGACGGTGCAATTGTGCCAGTTGGGCGTAGTTATAAACACCTGCTAAATCTCTTATAAAAGGTTGTAAAAGTAGCACTACAGTAGCTTATAGTCCTCTCTTGGCGGACTAAAAATATCTATCAGTTTACAATCGGTTATGGCAATACCGCTGTGCCAAACATTCGGTGGTATAATGGCAAACAACCCGGGTTCCAGTATTTGCGGTATATCATTAACGGTAAGTTCAAATTTCCCCTCAATGGCAAAAGAGCATTGCTCATTAATATGTTGGTGACGAGGGACCGAGTTGCCAGCCTTAACCTCTATAAAATTTATAGTATTAGTTTTGGTATGAATTAATTTGGAGAAAAAACCCGGCGCTATTTCTTTGGTTTCAATGTCTTTAAATTCATGGAATATTGATTTGTCCATCTATTATAACTCAATTTTAAAAGTAGTTCCTTTGTTAATCTCGCTTTCGACGGCGATAGTGCCCTTTAAGCGGTCAATAAACTCTTTAACCAACAGCAAACCCAATCCGCTTCCTTTTTCATTTTTTGTACCCACAGTTGATTTATTAGGCTTGTTGTCAAGTAGTTTATTTGTGAGATCAACATTCATCCCGATGCCGGTATCTTTTACGGTCAATATCGTCTTTTTTTCCTTTTGCTCCAAACTAACGGTTATGTCGCCGTATTCCGTAAATTTACCCGCATTGCTTACAAGGTTTCGTAATATAAATTCTATCACCCAGGGATCCGACTTAATAATAGTGCCTGGTTCAACATTATTAATGAGGTTATTGTTTTTTATAGCGGTGTTTATTGACTCCGATAAAAATATACGATCAACAAGCTGATGAATGTCAAAATCTTCGAATTGGAACTCCCCCGATTTTAAATGCAGTTGCCCCCACTGCATCACGTTTTCCACCATTTCGATAGTGGTATTTAATTGGCCGGTCATCATATCCATTACTTCTGACCAATCTTTTTTACCAAGTATACCGGAGTGTTTAAGTTCGATAATATTTTTTATGGAAGCCAATGGATTACGAAGATCGTGAGCCAGAATGTATATAATTCTTTTTTGAGTTTCTATCAGCGAATTTAGCTCTTCATTTTTTGCGTTCAGATCATCAATTTGAACAAGACTATTAACCAGCATTTTTAAAATTTTTTGTTTTCCACCAAGGTTCCCCTGCAAGTTTGCTTCTTTCGTATTCCTCATGTAATTATCTCCCATTTTTTATTCGGATACTCTGAAACAATTATGAATAGATGCTAAGACCTTCGATAGATTTAAAGGATTGTAGGATAAAAAGGACTTCATCAATTACCTTGCCATTAATGGCTTTTTATCTACGCTAAACAAAGAAAATTATTGTATTTGCTTATAGGATAGGGGTTTTGTAGAAAAGTAGAATTATAGTTAAATTTAATGAAATTCCATTTTCAGCAAAATTAAATCATTTACTAAAAAAATAGTTGTCGATTTTTTTTTAGTTTAACTTACTATACATTTTTTGGGGTACTGTATTAATTATTGTACGGGCGGCTTTTCTGTTTATCGAATTTTTAGGGAATAAGAAAGCCGCTGTTTTAAACGGCTGGGCTTATTTAATTAATAGATCAATTTAGTAGCTTTATGAAATATTATGAATGAATGAAAAAACTATTTCTTTCAACCATTTTTTGTATTGTCAGTGTTGCGACTTTTGCGCAAGACAGCACCTATAAAAAACTACCGGAAGCAAGAACCAACGTTCCATTGGTTATTATCAATTCAAATATAATTGGCGGGCTAACCGAGCTTAACCCCAGTTTAATACAATCTATTAATGTTTATAAGGGCGAAAAAGTACCTGCCAACTTAAAGAATCTTGGGATGTACGGAGTTATAGCCATTGAAACTAAACAAATCGTAAAAACGAAAAGCCTCCAGGAAATTAAAGCATGGTTTGAGGTAGTAGGAAATGTGAGTTTTGCTATTGACGGTTTTTTTGTAACAGATGAGTCGTTGATGATAGCAACAAGTGACATTGCGGGAATTAACATAATTAGCCTCCCGGAAAAAAAAGGCGACATGATTATAAACGAAATGGTTATAAATATAAAAACGCGGTTTGCAGTGGAAAAAAAACCAGGTCCACAGGATGTCAAGCGTAACCCTAATGATCCTCCCGGGACGATATATATTAGATAATAATCATTTTAACAATAATGAATATATTTTGATGTCGAAAACTAAATAAGTCAATTAAAGTTTAAATTTTACAGCGATTACATTATCCTTTAACAATGGCATTTATTGATTACTATCAAACATTAGGTGTTGCTAAAAATGCGTCGGACAAGGAGATAAAAAATGCCTACCGAAAGCTGGCCCGTAAACATCATCCCGATTTGAATCCCAACGACACGGAAGCCAACAAAAAATTTCAGCAGCTCAACGAGGCTAACGAAGTTTTAAGTGATCCTGAAAAGAGAAAAAAATACGACCAGTACGGCGAGAACTGGCAGCACGGCGAGGAGTACGAAAAATACACCCGTCAGCAACAGCAAAACCGACGACAGGAACCCCATACAGGTGGCCACGCATCCAGTTTTGAGGGGTTTGGCGACGACAGTTTTTCAGACTTTTTTCAATCTATGTTTGGACAAGGAGGCGGCTCACGAGGCCGGCAAACAAAATATCGGGGACAAGACCTTAACGCCGAGCTTCAACTTAGTTTAAAGGAAGCAAGTGAAACACGTAAACAGGCAATCACTGTCAACGGCAAAAACCTTCGCATAACTATTCCTGCAGGGGTTGAAAACGGCCAAACTATAAAAATTGCAGGGCATGGTAATCCTGGTGTAAATGGGGGCCCTCACGGCGACCTTTATATCACCTTTTTAATAGCCGACGATCCGCGTTTTAAAAGAGACGGTAGCGATTTACACGCTACAATTAAACTTGATTTGTATACCGCTGTACTGGGCGGAGAGGTAACTGTTAATACGCTAAATGGTAAAGTGAAAATAAAGGTGAAACCCGAAACGCAAAACGGAACCCGGGTTAAACTGAAAGGGAAGGGCATGCCAGTATATAAAAAGGAAAATGAATCCGGTGATCTGTATGTTACTTATGAAGTTCAGGTTCCCACAAACCTTACCGAGAAGCAAAAAAAGCTGTTCGAAGAATTAGCTAAAGCTGAATAATTTAAATCACTAATGACGCAATGACCAATGACTAAACAATAAGAAGATGACAGAAATAAATTTAATAGCGGCTTCGGATTTTTGCAGGTATCATGAAGTTGAATATACGTTTATCAGCTCGCTGGAAGAAGCGGGGCTGGTCGAATTAAAAGTTGTAAACCATACCACTTATATACCTGAGACTGAGCTTCAAAAACTTGAAAAGATAATCAGAATGCATCATGAACTGGAAATAAACATTGAAGGAATAGACGTGATTAGTCATTTGTTGCGAAGAATGGAATTAATGCAGGAGGAGATACGGCAGCTGCGCAATAAGCTAAGATGATAAGCCTGCGTTTCACTTTTTTCCACCTAAAAACTCTTGCAGAGCTCGCTGGGTAAATTCAGATAGGACAAGTTCACCACTTATGGCAGCACGGTGGCTCAGGAGTTTGTCCCAATCTGCCGTTCCTTCCCATAAAATTTGTTTCAAGCCGGTGAGTGCATCGGGATGATAAGAAGCAAGCTTTTGAACGAGCGCATCCAATGCCGCGTCCATAGTTATAATATCAGGATAAACCTCATTATACAATCCCTTTTCTTTTGCCCACTGGGCAGTTTGGAAATCGACAGCGCGTATGGTAAGCTGTGAAAATGCAGGCAAACCAATTTTGCGGATCAAGGCCGGAGAGATTACAAACGGGCCAATACCGATAGCCAGTTCACTTAATTTAATTGATGCAGCTTCCGTTGCCAGGCAATAATCTGCAGCAGCAGCCAATCCAACCCCGCCACCCACGGCTTTTCCCTGCACACGTGCTATAATAATTTTAGGCGATTTACGGCAGGCATTAATCACTTTTGCGAAGCCCGAAAAAAACTCAGCGCCGGCTTCTTTATCTTTTATCTGCAATAATTCGTCAAAACTCGCCCCAGCGCAAAAAGTACGTTCGCCCTCACTTTTTAGTACGATTATTCTTGTTTCAGGATTATCGCCTGCATGGGTTATAGTATGTGTCAGTCTATCCAACAAATGCGCTGGCAAAGAATTTTGTGCAGGATGGTAAAAGCTGATGAAAGCTACACCATTTTTACTGAATAAAGTTACATTACCGTTAGCTTGCATATTTATTAATTAGCCGTTGCCGTTTATTATGGATAACAGGGGAAGTATTTCAAAACCCTGATTAGAAGTCAAACATATCAATTTTAGTTATGAAATAATTATTAAAAGCCGCATTTTTATCTATGCAAATGAAAGAATATTTAGCGGACACTTTTTTATTTAATGACTTGACCAATAGAAAACTGTTGGAAAAAATAAATGAATTACCTGATAAAACAGAAAGTATAAAACTATTCAGTCATCTGATAAACAGCCAGTATAAATGGATGGCGCGGATAATGCACAACCCTGATGCAGCCAAAATGAGCTGGTGGGAACCACTATATGAATTGGATAGCCTAGAAAACGAGTGGGACAAAAGTTTGCAGCTTTGGCTGAACTATATCAACGAAAGAACCGATGAACAATTGGCGACAGAAGTTACTTTTATTGGTCTTGACGGCAGTACATGGGCTGCTACCCCAATGAATATAGCGTTGCAATTAAACTATCATTCCATTCACCACAGGGCCCAAATACAAACGATCATCCGCAACCAGGGTTTTGAGCCTGAGTTTGTGGATTATATAGGTACTAAATATCGTAAGTTATAAGTTAAGTAAAAATAAAACCGTACTCTAATTCGATAGGGGTATCGGAATACTTACAGATTTAAACCAGCAAGTATTGTATTTATAATTCTGCTCATATCATCCAATTAGTATATTCAAAAAGTTGGTGTTAAGATTTTAAGGAGTTTTGTATAATTTCCAGTATCCGTTCATTTTTCACGATCCACATGCCCAGCCGTTCTTCTGTAATTCCCTGTTTTAGTTTGTAACTATTTACCGGATTGGTATCTTCAAAAATAGTTTCCATATATCGGAAATTAATATTTTCTATCGATGATAGTTCATGTGCAACTTCAACGATATGCGTAGAAACAACAAACAAGCAAGCTTTCACTTCCGCAAAAGCGGCGATTATGGCAAGGGTGGCATCATAGGCATCTTTAACGTTTGTCCCCCTAAATAACTCGTCAAAAATGACGAAAACATCTTTTAACTCATTTAATTTTTCAGCCACTTGCTTTACTCGCAATACTTCATTATAAAAGTGGCTATATCCCTGTTCTATATCGTCCGCTAAATTAATGGTTGTAATCAAGCCTTTAAATGTGGAAGTTTCCATGTGCTTTGCAGGAACCGGAAAGCCGAGTTGGGATAAGTAAACTGCGATTCCAATTGACTTAAGCAGAGAAGATTTCCCCGCCATATTAGCGCCCGTAATAAAACAAACGTTTTTATCAGGACTAAATTCAATGTCATTACTTTTAGGATCGACAATAAATGGATGAAATAGGCCTTTAATGCTTAATCGAGTTCCTTTGCCTTCGTTAATTACTGGAAGGGCGAAACCAAGTGCCTTCCCGCTTAAATTAACTGATTGATATACATCCAACTGATAACAAACGTCTAACAGAACTTTTATTCTTTCATAAGCGAGATGCCTGAAAAAGTGATCTGCTTTCGCTATATCTGCAGCACTATGATTGGTTTTTTCTATAAGCCGCTTGATCCATATAAACTCATCCGTCTGAAAAGTATTCAAAATAATTGTGCGAAACTCCTGGAGTTTTTTAGGTAAATCGCCAGTTAATGAATTGGCATATTTTATTAAGTTATCAAGTATTGACAGTGTATTTTCTATACCTCGTTGAATTACATAGTAATCATTGTTATTATTAAATGCGTAAATGATTTTTTCTATGAAGCCTGTTATAAGCGCAAATGATTTAGCGTTATAATGCTTTTTTAAATAAAATTCAACAAAATCATAGTTGTTTTTATTTAAGCTAATTTCGATGTTGAATCGCTCCATATAGCTAAATACTTCTATTCTTTCCCTGATATGGACAGGATCTGTAAGGGGCTTGTTAAAGATATCCTCCAGTACTTCCTTGCCACCAATTGTTTTAGTATTACAAAAAAGACTAAATACAGATTGTCGATAATTGCCGTTCGGAAATATTGCTAAATCATTTAATGTTTGCCTATCTACATCAAAATTCATAAGAATGCTTGCAAGAGTTGTTTAAAGCTAAACTTTCTATTTTAATATCTTTAATAATGATGACTGATAAAATAATTTTTAATTATCCAGATGAATTGAAAATTGGTAAAAAAATAGATGAATTGCCTGTTGAAACAGCGTCTGTTAAACTATTCTGTCACCAGATAATAACCAGTTAAGTGGAAACAGCACCATATTTGTTCAATTTTAAAAATGCTTACCTACTTTTAAAAAAATAAGAAAGTTTATGGTTGACATTCAAACCGCAAGACAAATGGCACTCTCCTTACCCGGAACTGTTGAGCAAGATCATTTTGGCATTCCTTCTTTCAGGGCGAATAAGAAAATATTTTCAACCATGTTGGAAAAAGAACGACGGATGATGGTTAAGTTATCGATAATAGACCAGTCTGTTTTTGGCTCGTTCGATGCTGCTGTTTTTTACCCGGTGCCGAATAAATGGGGTTTAAAAGGAGCAACGGTTGTTGAACTGGACAAGGTTCCACCTGGGATGCTTGAAGACGCATTAACTACTGCCTGGAGGCTTGTGACGCAGAAACACAAGACTAAAAAATAGCACAACGTGCCTTACTAACTAACAATCTTTTCCAAAACCGCCTCACGCATATATTTGCTTATAGGAACCTGGTGTTTTTGAATATGCAATGTATTGCCCTCAATACTTTCTACTTTATTTATAGCGGCGATATATGATTTATGCGTTTGTATAAATTGCCCTGCAGGCAGTTTTTCAAAAAGCGCCTTGATGGTAGTGTGGACTATGATCTTTTTATTTTCGAGATATATGGCTGCATAGTTTTCCATCCCCTCAATGAACAATATTTCATCGAAAACGATCTTTTCGAGTTTACCGTTTGCTTTTGCAAAAAAATAGAGGACGGAATTATGGCTTTTTTCCTCCCTCAAAGAAAAATAATCACGGGCTTTCCAGGCCGATTTTAAAAATCGCTCGTACGATATTGGTTTAACCAAATAATCTAACACGTCCAGTTCAAAGCCCTGGATGGCATATTGTTCAAAGGCAGTGGTGAATATTACTTTAGGTGGTTTTGAAAGCGCCTTTATAAACTCGATACCTGTAATGTGCGGCATTTGTATATCCAGAAAGAGCAAATCTACCGGTTGTTGTTGTAGTAAGTTACTTAATTGTAAGGCATCTTCACAAACACCTTTTAAATCAAGGAAGCCAATTTTTTCTACATACCCTTGTAATCCTTTCCGGGCGAATGGCTCATCATCAGTTATTATACAGGTTAGGTTATTCATATTCCAGTTCTAATTCAGCGATAAAAGTATCCTGCTCTTTTTTTGTGCAAAACGAATGTTTACCGGGATACAAAAGGTCGAGGCGGCGCCTTAAATTTTCAAGGCCGATACCACCTTTGCGTATAGCTGGTGATTCAAATTCAGGCGTCGAATTCTCCACCCTGAAGTTGATCTTGTTATCGGTTACCCATGCGGAAATATCCATTTTATAATTACCGCCAATAAATTTGAACGCATTTTCAACCAGTGGCAAAAACAGCAATGGATATACGAGTTGCCCATTTAGCCGCGAATCAAAATTGGTTTCCAATTGCAACCTGTCGGTACTTCTAATTTTTTGCAGATCAATAAAGCTTTGCAGGTATTCTATTTCGTTACTTACCTTCACCCGATTCTGCTGATCGTAAAGCTGATACCGCAACAATTCCGATAGTTTTTCGATGCTCTTCTTAGCGCCCGGCAAATCTTCGTCCATCTGGAAATAAACGGTATTAAGCGCGTTGAATAAGAAATGGGGGTGATATTGCGATTTTAAAAACTTAAGCTCTGTTGCCAGATGGTCATTGGTAACTTTTTCCAGCAATATGCGGTTATCTATATATGCCCTCATATAGGTGTGTGCCCGGGCTATACCATAATAAACGATCGCGTAGAGGGTGGGGATCATGCAAATGTCGGCCAGGTCGTCCCAGTAAAGTTGGCCATTGATAATGATCACCCACGGCGTGAAAACCATATTTACAAGTAACAAGTTTGCACAAACCATTATTGTTAGCTCTCGCACCAGGTTCTGGTAGCAAAATTGTAAAGGCCATTTCTTGTCGTAATATCTAAAAAGGCGCCTGAACATATAAATTCCCACGTAGCCGATCAGCAAGCTCAGGACAATTTCGATCGCATTTAGCGTCCAGGCTCTTTTCCAAAATTGGATACGAAGATCCGTGTCATGCAGCAGCCTGACCGTAAAATAAACCGCTAGTCCGTAGAGTGCAGGGAAAATATATCTCCTGAAAAATATCATGATTTAAAATTGCAAATTTTATGCTGAAAGCGCGACACTTATCTTTTCTTGTTTCGGCATATTAATGGGTTTGACTTTACTTTTCGGTTTCATACCGAATAAAAACCTGGTTAACGCATAAGGCCGCACCAAAAGGTGGTAAATGCCGACGGTGATAAAAAAAGTCATACCAACAGTATAAATATACTTTGATAAAATGCTTTCGTTTTGGGTTTGAACAATATAATAAACCAACACTACTATTACTGTTTGATGAAGAATATAAAAAGGGTAAACCGCCTGGTTTAAATAATCTAAAGCCTTATGTTTATAGTTCAGATACTTTTTACCATAACCCACTAAGGCAAGTACCCAACTCCAGGCAACTAAAGCCCGAAGGGCTAAAAATAGCTGAGGAAATGCACCATTTGCAAATGGCCACCAATCATAACCGGGTTCAATTTTATTCCATCTCATATAATAAAGTAATACCAGGCTCAAGAACGCAATTCTTAGTGCAAACCGGCGGTTACGCTCCAAACTGTCCATTAATAATGGTTGAGTGATGCAGACAAAACCCGCCAGCAGAAAGAACAACCAATAAACAAAGTAACAACCATCATGTGCCAGGTCGTTTGTTTCAGGGTGATTATAAGCCAGCAAAGCATACCAGATAATACCAGGAAGCATGATAACATAAATCCATTTCCCACCGGCCAACGCAGCAAGTACGTTCTTAACTTTAATGCTTTTTGGCGACGCCATCCATGCAAATAGCGGCGCAAACAAAATATCATACACAAACAGGTAAGCAATAAACCAAAGGTGGTGCCAGCTAAAGCTGCCTGTAGGATAGGGCACAAAATTGAATACCGTTTTATAGAAATCCCAGAAACTACCCTTGAAGCCACTATTTAAGCGCTCCATATAAATTTGCGGCGGCACAATGATAAACATACCCACCAGGAGTGGGATAAACAGCCTGCGAAATCTTAAGCCAATAAAACTCAAACTGCTCCGCCGCTGCATCATGAAATAACTTACCGTTCCCGAAATAAAGAAGAGGAGCGGCATTCGGAATAAATGCATAAAGTAATTTGATTCCATCATCAGATTGCTGGTTTCGTGGTTTTTGATATGCCAGCTATCTTCAGCCACATAGGGCATAGCCGAATGAAAAAACAATACACCCAGGATTGATAATATCCTTAACCAGTCCAGGTAAGTTTGGCGTTGTGTGGTTTCCATGGTTTCTTTTTTATATAAAGAAACCTCAACAATAATATTTACTGAAACTTTTTTGACCACAGGACAGGTTTTGGTGACCAATAGGAAGGGGAGTAAAATATTTCCTTTTTCTTCACCCTCTTTG
>DASXMZ010000283.1:0-8503 GCA_036495385.1 Mucilaginibacter sp.
TTACCTCTACCAGTTTCATCACCGGTACAGGGTTCATAAAGTGCATCCCGACAACTTTACCAGGGTTTTTGGTTACCGCAGCTATTTGGGTGATAGATATAGAAGAAGTATTTGAAGCCAGGATAGTGCTATCTTTACAAAACCCGCTTAATTGTTTAAATAGGTTTAGCTTAATATCACGGTTCTCGATAGCCGCCTCAACTACGAGATCAGCATTAACAGACGCTGTTTTGAGGTCGGTAAATGTTTTGATATTATTTAATGTCGCAGTCTTGAGCTTTTCGTCAATGCTTCCCTTTTTTATCTGCCTGTCTAGGTTACTGGTTATCGTTTGTAGCGCACCGTCCAATGCTTGCTGACTTATGTCGACCAATGACACATTAAAACCGTGTTGAGCAAAAGTATGTGCGATACCGTTACCCATTGTTCCAGAACCGATTACTGTGATATTCATCATAAGCTTCTATATTTTACTAAGATCAGCCAAATTCTTTATTTGCCAAAATTGGAACGGAATTAGTTAAGGGTTGATTTAGTTCGATTCAGTTGATTAGGTTGAAAGATCAAAGGATGATATTTAATTCAACCACCCACTTATATTTCTATATAACTCCCCGCGTCAATAATAGCTTTTTTATTCAAAATGTTATATTCGGGGATATGGCCCAATAAGTTGACTTTGGTATAATCCAGAATGAAAGTTTTTGAATATATATCTTTCAACCCATTAAAGATGATACCCTTTACCGGGATTCTGTGTTGATTTAAAGCATAAATGGATAATAGCGTATGGTTAATGCTGCCCAGGTAATTTTGTGAAACAAGGATAACCTCCGCTTTTAACTGTTTAATAAGGTCGATTATTAAAAAATTATTGTTTAATGGCACCATTAAACCTCCTGCGCCTTCAATAATTAAAGAATTGTCGGTGTCAGGAAGTGTTATTTTTTTCGGGTCGATAGTAATACCATCAATAGCTGCTGATTTATGAGGAGAAAATGGTTGTGATAGCCGGTAGCTTTCAGGGTGAAATTGTGATTTCTGATTAGTCACCAGGCTTTTAACTTTCGTGGTGTCGCTTTCTTCGAGATCGCCTGATTGAACAGGCTTCCAATAGTCAGCTTTTAATTTTTCGACTAGAATTGTCGATATAACAGTTTTCCCAATGCCGGTACCGATCCCGGTGATAAAAAAGGTTTGTTGGGGCATTCTCTAGTTGATTGGAATATCGTTAATTTAAATTATTTATTATATCTGCTAATAAAGCTATGTGAGTCTCTGTATTAAATGAATGTAAACATATCCGTATTCTTTCACTCCCCAATGGAACTGTCGGACTAAAAATCGGACGTACATCCAAACCGGAATTTTGTAAATTTTGGGCAACCTCTCTCGCTTTTTCATTGCTTTTTAATATGAGGCATTGAATAGCGCTTTCACTGTTAAGCAGGGGGTAATCAAGCCTGGTTGTTATACTTTTCTTAAAAAAGCTGATATTTTTCTTAAGCAAATCAATTTCCTTTTCCGACTCCTGCAAAAGTTGATAAGTCATTTTTACAGCGGCAACGTTATGGGGCGGCGCGGCAGTAGTGTAAACAAAAGAACGTGCAAAATTTATCAGGTATTCTCTTAACAACTTGCTGCCTAATACGATAGCACCGTGACACCCTAATGCCTTCCCAAAAGTAACTATTCTTGCAAAGATCCTGGGTTGCATAGCTTCATCAATTAGCCCAAAGCCGTATAAACCAACTGCATGTGCTTCATCAACAATCAGGCTAGCACCGTATTTCTCGGTCAGTCGTAATATTTTGTCAATCGGCGGGGTGTCGCCATCCATTGAGTAAACACTTTCAATGGCTACATAACAATTTCCTTTAGCTGCTTTTAATTTGTCTTCGAGGCTTTCGAGGTTATTGTGTATAAAAGTATAGCGGTTGGCATAACTTAATCGCGTTCCATCAATTATCGATGCATGGATAAGTTCGTCGGTAATAATGGTATCTCCACGCTGCGGAACTGAAGAAAATAAGCCCAGATTGGCATCATAACCCGAATTAAACATTAGCCCGGCTTCACTTTTATGTAACGCGGCGATATATTGTTCAGTCTCTTCTGTATAAACCGAATTACCAGAAAGCAGCCTTGAACCGGTAGAACCGTTTGACAATAACCCGCGGATTCTTATTTCTACTTCAATTTTATTCTTTAATGTTGCTGATCTTGCAAAGCCCAGGTAATCGTTCGAGCTGAAATCGACCAGCGAGTTTTCGGGTTTTAATGTTCTGTAAGAACCCGCAGAACGCCGTTCTGATAATTTCTTTTCAATAAATGTTTCCGAAGGCTTCAAAGTTTTAAATTTCCGCTAAAATAAGAAAGCGCCTCGGTTTTCGCGAGACGCTTTCTTTAAATTATTTTATGCAAGCAGTTTAATTACTGCCGCCGCCGCCATTTTGCATCTTCGCGCGCTGCTCATCAATCATTTTTTGATAAGCTGTAGCTTGTTCAGGAGTCAAAATAGCTTTGATCTGCGTGTTAGTAGTTTGCATTAATGGCATCATTGCTGCCCTCATGGCATCCCTGTCACCGTTGCTGGCAGTTCTTATACTATCTCGTTTTGTAGCTTGTACCTGCAAAATAGAAGTTATTTTCGCTGTTTGATCATCACTTAATTTAAGCTGCGTTTGCAGTTGCTTCGCCCTATCTGCGGGACTCATTCTTTGGCCACCACCTTGTGCGCGGCTTACTGCCGAAATCCCCAAAAGGAAACAGCACATTAACAAAATTTTTTTCATCGTTTTAGTTTTTTAATTGTTTTGATAAAGATAACCTCTGATGGTTTAATAACGATGATGTAACTTAATTGTTGCTTTTATTCGGTTGGGTAATGGTTGATTGAGTTGATTGGTTGAACAGTTGTAAAAAAGTTAAAGTTTACGACACAACTAACCATTTACCTAACCAACCCAATCAACCACTCACTAATTATTCCCTTGTAAATTCGATATAGAACGCTGCATTTGCGTTATCATACTGGTTAGGCTTTCCAGAGTGGGCTCGGGCGGGGGGGTAGGCAGGTTTGTTGAAATATATGCTTTGGCCTTCCAGATTTCTAAAACGTCTTCTCCATCAATTTCGTAGGGTTCATATACCGGGTTGTCCGAAACCAGCTTCAACTTTTTATTTTCTTTGAATTTATTACCGATACGCTTATAAACTACTCCATCAGTTTTTGATATAACCACGTAGGTTTCGGCAGTTTTTACGTCAGTCCAATTTTCTACATATTCTCCTATAATAATAGAGCCGGATTCCAAAGGAAGCATCGAGTCGCCTTTTATCTCAAAAGCGCGATAGGTGCCCTGTTTAAAAATAGGCAGACTAAATTTCGGCAGTTTGGCAACGTATTCCGGGTCGGCATAACCGTTCAGATAGCCGGCGCTGGCTTTTAGCGGAACCAATTCAATGTTCTCGTTATCATCTCTGTCAACGGAAACACTTAACACGCGGAGATTTGTGGCGTTGCCTTTTGACTTCGGCGACCATTTTTCATCGATAATTTCATTGATAAAATCATCAATTGAAATCTCAAAAAACAATGCTATTTTTTTTAGTAAATCATACTTAGGATCGGCTCTTTCTTCTTCATACGCGCCTACAAGCGACCTTTTTATACCTAACTGATCGGCAAACTCCTGTTGGGTAAGCCCTTTTTTCTTCCGGAGAAATTTAATATTTGAGGGAATATTTGACATAAAATTTGGAATTACTAAAATTATTAGTATTTTTATGCTCATAAAATTAGTAATTATTTTTAAAACAACAAAATTTAATATCAAATGAAACGCTTTATCTATATTATTACCGATAGAAACCGCAAAAACCTGCACGTTGGCCTTTGTTCTGATCTTTTAAAGACCCTTGATTTTTACAAAAAGATGCCGACTTTATTTTTTGATAGCGCGCAACAGCTTAACCGCTTGGTTTATTTTGAGGAGATAAATACAGAGGAGCAGGCAATGGAGCGGTTTAAGATAATCAGTTCCTATACAAGGCCGCAGAAAGAAAAAATGATCAGACCTGTGAACCCTGACTGGATAGATCTGACCATTGGTTTAAACTTTGAAAGCGGAATTAGGGTAAGGCCGCAATTGCGGCCTTCAATCAGTTCTTTAAGAAAAGCGGTTACTTTTTAACGAATTTTAATGCACCTGAATTCATGCAGTATCTTTTGCCTCCTCTGTCAGATGGCCCATCATCAAAAACGTGCCCAAGGTGCAACCCGGTGCTTTTTTCAATCACTTCATCCCGACTCATGCCATCGCTGTTGTCCTGTACTATTTCGATTTTCTTTGGGTCGACCGGTTTTACGAAACTTGGCCATCCTGTACCACTGTCGTATTTATCATCAGAGCTGAATAGAACTTCGCCGGTGGCTGCGCTAACATAAACACCTTTCTCGTGATTTTCGAAATAGGCATTATGAAAAGGCGGTTCAGTTCCGCTTTCAACCATAATATAATATTGATCGGCGGTGAGCACTTTTTTCCACTCGGTGGGAGTTTTGCTCATTTTGCGTTTTGGGTCATATTTTTTTGTTTGACCACTGCTTTGCTGACAACCAAATGCTGTGATAACACATAGTAGTATCCCAGCTAAAATTATTTTTTTCATTCTATAAAGTTTTTTATTTAGACGAAGGGAGTTAAATGTCCTTACAGCTTTAAATTACGAAAAAAAATTAAGAAGAGTTTGTCAAATTTGAGTCTGTTTTATATGACCTTTATTTTAGGTACCAATACAGAATTCACAATATGCATTAAGCCGTTGCTTTGTTGAATATCAAGTTTACTGACAATACTTTCGCCGCCATTTTCGTCTATTAAAATGATATTTCTGTTGGTATCAATTTTAGCTGTCAGTTTGCTTCCGGCAAGAGTTGTGAATATAGCCTGGCCATTATTTGAATTAATTTTTTTCTGAATGTCCCTTGAAGTTATCCTTCCGGCAATGGCATGGTAAGCAATCAGGTAGCTCAGGTCAAATTTGCGATCCGGTTTTAACAATGAGTCGAGCTCACCGGCTGGTAATTTGTCAAAAGCCTTATTAGTGGGAGCGAAAACTGTGATTGGCCCCTTACTTTTAAATGTAAGTGTCAGCCCAGCATCTTCTATTGCATTAACAAGTATAGTATAATCTTTTGAAGCGGCCATATTTTCCATGAAGTCGTTCGACGATTTCATAGGCGTTCCGTTAACTATTTTTGTTTTGCCCCATTTTGCTTTTACTGAATCAACTGCAGGAGTAACAGCCACTGTTTTTTGCGCGAATGACAAATAACCACTCAGCACGAGGAAGATGAATATGACCCATTGTTTCATTGCGGCAAAACTACCACAAAAATATTTAACCATTAGTATAAACAAATTCATTTAAGGTCTAGATAACGTCAATTTTACATTTTTTATTTTATATCAAAATTACCAGCCCGGAGTAAATCCTAATCCAAATACAGGCTTGGTTATATCTGTACGATTAAAGGGAACTGCCAGGTATGGCTCCAAAACAAAGTAACCAAACATATTTACCCTAAGAGATACACCTGCACTTGTTGCGGGTACACGCTGATGAGGATCATAAACATTTAGCCCGCCTGGAGTTTTGCCGATCAGGTCCGGTCCTGACTGAAACTTTATATGATCTCCGGCGTCCCAGGCTAAGCCAGCATCAAAAAAAAGATTGAGCTCTGTAAACAGAAATTTCGATTTAATTTGCGAGAGTCTTTCAGGGCCCGTAAACGGCAAACGCACTTCGAAATTTGCCACAGCGATACGATTCCCCTGTAACTGATCGATGGTAAACCCATTTGTAGGTATTTTCCCCGACCCATTGTTAAAAGTTTGCGCCTCATATCCACGTATTAAAAAAGGATAACCTATGTACAGTGGATAAAGGGTTCCAGTATTACCAAACCGACCATATCCGTATAAACGGGCGGCTAAAGTGAACGGCGCTACGCGTGCATACTCACGGAGGTCAATTGTTGGTGCAAAAAATTGGTAAGTGCCAAAATCATATTCTGCCTGCAAACGATAACGATAGCCTTTAAGCGGTGAAGCGACTCCGAAAAATGAATTGTCGCCTACCAATGCAGTATTCACATTGTAAAGTGTAAATGGTGTTAAGATGATTCCGTTATTTGTTGTCTCGGAGTTATAAACTGAATTAGGTATATGGCTATGGGTGTAATTTAATTCATTGCCAAGGGTATCAAAAGTAGTTGTGTACCTGTCGACCCTATAATAATACCACGCTACTCCGGAGCCAAACTCTATCCTGGTTTTTTTGGTAATTGGATACGACGTAAACAGAGAAACCTGATCTTCAAAAATCCGGATCAAATCATAATTTTCGTTAATTGCAGGTATGGTTTTGCCACCACCTATCGGGTATAATGTAGGTACTACACTATAATTAGCGGTTTGATAAGGTAAATGGGATACGCTTACCCCAAAATTCCAACGCCCCTCTTGATTTATGTAAACAAACTGTCCTCCAAAATCATAAATTTCGCCATTTATAGCCACCCCGGCGTATAATTGATTGCGACCTAAAATATCGCTAAAAACTCCCTGCACCCCACCCGCCAAGCCGGCGCCAAATTGGCTTACTGACGCACCTACGCCGCTGCTTGCCAGGTAATCGAGTTTAAATTTTGGTTTGTAGGGGATTTCTTTTATCGAATCTACCGGTATTTTAGGGTAGGCGAGGTAATTATTCAGGTTTGAATTAATCAGATCAACCCCCACAGAACGCGCAGGAGGCAATGTTCCGGCGCTAAAGTTAACATCCTGACCGTTAACAGTTGTAACAGAAAAATCAGACACCTTTGCATTATAAATGGAATATTTTTGAGCGCGGTAATATGAATACACTATATCATTGTTGTCGGAGATACTCAAAGCGGGGGAATATTCGGTAATCCCACAAACGCCTGTAAACAGGTTGGTCATCTGCTCAACTTTTCCGGTTGCAGGGGTATAACGGTACATGTTGCGGAAACCATCGCGATTCGAAAGAAAATAAATTTGTGTTCCGTCTGACGAATATTCAGGATTTAAATTATTTGCGCCGTTAAAAAGTTTAATATCTGTTATTTTTCCGGTCGCCAGATCTAATTCAGCCAGGTTAAAAGTTATGTCCTGACCCAACGAACGATCGTAAGTTGATCTGTCACTCGCAAAAACTATCTTTTTGCCATCCCTTGAAAAACTTGGCTGATAATCAGAATATTTGTCGTTGGTTAATTGCGTAACCTGTTTTGTGTCAAAATTATACATATATAGATCACCCTGCCCTTCGGCCAAACCCTGGAATACTACGTTTTTTCCATCGGGTGACCAGGAAAGATTACCAAACTGCGCGGCTTTACCCATCGAAACATCATCAATAATTTGATCGTGTGCTACGTCTACCACAACCATCCGGTTCCGGCCTTTATTAAAAACACTGAATGCAAATTTTTTGCTGTCCGGCGACCACGCACCGGCCGACTCAATAAAATTGAATTCATCAATATGCGTATTTGATACTTTACTAGTGAGCTTTCGCAAAATCTTCCCGGTTTTTGCATCGGCCAAAAAGAGGTCAATAGCAAATAAACCTTTTTCTGACAGAAATGCGAGGTATTTGCCGTCGGGACTTATAGATGGGGCAACATTTAATTTGCCTGAGTTTTTGTCGTCAATTAGCCGGTGGCCGACAGGTATTTGAGCTGTATCTTTTAAAAAAGGTTTATAGGTTGTTTCAATCGCATTTTTCCAAAGACTGGATAATGTTTTATCATCATAGCCGAAGGTGCGTTTTATACCATATTCCAGTCCGTAGTGAGCCGTATTTTTAAAAAAGGGTACAATAACCGTATCGCCGTATGTTGAGCCAATGAACGACCAGAACGCCTCACCATAGCGGTATGGAAAATACTTGTTACTGTTAGTCAGGTCTCTCACTGTTGGTATGTCGTGGTTCAGGTAGGCATCCCGCATCCACATTGCAGTATATGAATCATTTTTGCCCAACGACAGATATTCGGCCATACCTTCTATCATCCATAAGGGCAAATTATTTATGTTTTCATAATTTGATGAGTCTTTTCCAAGAAGTATATGATATTGAAAAGCATGGACCAGTTCGTGACCAATTACGTGTCTCGTAGTTTGATTGGTTTCCATTACGGGCATAACTACACGATTTTTCAGGCCTTCGGTAATACCGCCGGTACCCACATCTATTTCGCCATCAACAGCAGTAGTTTGCTGAAAGTCGGGGTGATTGGCATATAATATGATAGGATTGGGTTTTTTAAAAGTATCCCTGAAAATTTGCTGGTGTAACGTATACCAAAGCTCGCTTTCCTGGGCGAATCGTTTTATCATACTATCATTTTTTAAATAATAGTAAATTTCGAAATGGGGAGTTTTATAAACCTTAAATTTAAGATTTT
>DASXMZ010000284.1:0-2023 GCA_036495385.1 Mucilaginibacter sp.
AAGTATTTTTTTAAATTGGTTTAAAACGCTATTTTTGAACCTAATGGCTATTTGCTTTAAAACGTGTTTGCTCATTGATGACAATTACATAGATAATTTTGTCACCCGTAAAATTTTGGAAGCCGGCAATTTTTCGGAGAATATTGTCGTTGTCCGTTCGGCCGGCGATGCGATAAAATCTTTAAGCGAAGGTCTTGTCAAACCCGACGTAATTTTTTTAGATGTTAGAATGCCTTTAATGAGCGGATTCGAATTTCTGGAAGAATATGACAAAATTGATATGGACAAAAAGAACATAAAAATATTTATGTTATCGTCCTCTCTTGATCCGCTGGATTTGAGAAAATCTTCAGACAATAAATACATCACGCAGTTTATTCATAAACCTCTTACACAAAAGGCACTCGAAGAACTTTGTACATGATCTTAGTTGCTGACAGCGGTTCGTCAAAAACAGACTGGTTACTTTCACTTCCACAGCAGGAGGCACGGCAATTTAGAACAGCCGGACTCAATCCTTATTTTCTAACGGAAAAAGAAATTGTAAAAATTATACAGGATCAGGCTCCTGAAATGGTTGCTTTTGCTGCCGATATAAAAGAGATATACTTTTTCGGAGCAGGCTGCTCAAGCCCGGACAGACACGAAATTGTTTCAAATGCCCTTAGCAATTTATTCACGAAATCCTATATCAGCATAGATAGCGATTTATTAGGTTGTGCCTATGCGACCTGTGGAATGGAAAAAGGCTTGTGTTGTGTTTTAGGAACCGGATCAAACATTTCTTTCTTTGACGGTGAAGAAATACATGAAGGTAAACATGGTTTAGGATTTGTTTTAGGTGATGAGGGTGGTGGCACCTGGTTTGGCAAAGCACTGATTACCGACTTTTTATATGGTAATATGCCTAACGAAATAAGTGATCATTTTAATGACGAATTTCACCTGGATAAAGAAATTGTAATAAAGAAGATTTATCAAACGCCAAACGCAAATTCATATCTTGCTTCTTTCAGTAAGTTTTTAAGCAATATCAGGTCGACGGAATATGCTCAAGGGCTGTTGCGTAAAGGTTTGCTGGAATTTATTGAAACAAACATTAAAACGTATCCCGAATACCATAAGCATAAATGCCATTTTGTGGGCTCTATAGCCTACGTTTTCTCGGACGAACTGAAAACGGTTTGCGAAGAGAATGACATCGTTGTGGGTAAAATTATTCGACAGCCTATTCATGATCTTTTAACTTTTATTGTAAGCAGAAACAGTTGATTATTTGGGATTTCGGATGTTCGATTTCGGATTTTTTGAAGACTAATTTAGAATATCTTCTTAAAAGGCTTTCGCTGATCTAACCTTTAAAACCCAATATCCGATTATAATAAATATTCCAAGTACTGCCAGCAAACTTCCAGCTTTGGCCAGATAATCTCCATGCAGTACATAAAAAGTGAGGTCGGAATTTAAATTTATGTTTTGTTTAATAGCAGTTTTTACCCACCATTTTGTATGCTGTACAATATCGCCGCGCTGGTTTATAAAAGCAGAAATACCGGTATTGGCAGATTGGCAAACCCATCTGCGGGTTTCAATAGCGCGTAGCTTGGCATAATCAAGATGCTGGTCCTTTCCTGATGTATCTTCCCACCATCCATCGTTTGTAATAATGGCTATAAATTGTGCCCCCTTTTGAACAGATTTTGCAATCCACTCGCCCCAAACAGTTTCATAACAAATAACCGGTGTTGCTCCGATACCACTTTGCGAATAGAATACCCCTGGATCTGGTTGACTGCCAACCCTTCCTGTAGCGCCACCCAAGTGCTCAAATACAGGCTTTAAAAAAGACAACTCAGCGCCAAAGGGCATTGATTCAGCACCCGGTACAAGTTTTGATTTATGATAAAATTGCACAGTGGCCGAGTTCTCAATGTTTACTGCCGCATTAAATTCATCATAAAACTGGTTGCCTTGGGCATCCATCGGACTGGCTGTCTTGGTAGCTCGGTTGTTATATATCTTA
>DASXMZ010000285.1:0-2543 GCA_036495385.1 Mucilaginibacter sp.
CATATGGGCTGATCGATTTACGGTTTTCATCTATTATTACAAGAAAGAAATTTATGTACATATCATTAAAAAGGTCTAAAAGCCGAATGGGGTGATCAGTTAAATTTTTAAATTCCATTGTTATTGACAAATTGCCGCTCGACATTAAATCCGCCGCTGGGCGAAAGCTAAACTTCAACTTTGCGGAATCCTGTTTGTAGGCCCTCATCGCAGAATCTTGATAATGTTTCAATTTTAAGGCGTCAGAATCTGACTTGAGTTGTGCAAACCCAACGATTGAACTGATCAATAGTAATATTAGTAAACAGGTTTTTTTCATTTTGTGAATTTATGGTCAAGTGGTTTTTGTGGTTGATACGCTGTCGTAGGTTGTATCTACAGATTTAGCTATACCTGTAGTCTTCGACTACCCAAAACTAACAAAACCTCTAATCTTTCGACTAAAGGCTTCTTTTATTAAAATAGCGGGAACAATTTTAAATTTAGATCCGCGAATTATAGCGTTTTTACAATTGCCAGCGCTTTTTCAACATGGTCGGCAGGTGAAATGTGATCGTTCGATGATGACAAGACCGCAACAATTTTACCTTCTTTATCGATCACAAAAGTGGTTCGCGCGATGAAACCGTGGTTAAGGTCCTGGCCGAGCACGTCTTTCATTCCGACCTTTGACGCTGCCATTGTCAGACCGTATGTTGCTGCAATTTTGCCGTCTGGGTCTGACGCGACAGGGAACTTGCCTGCACAGTAATTCGGATCGGACGAAAATTTATTCAACCGCTGAATATCGTCTGCAGATACGCCGATAATGGTGGCTCCGGCCGCTGTAAATTTCTCCTTAAGTTCAGCGAAGGCATGTGCCTCTATATCACAGCCGCCGGTATAGGCAGAAGGATAGAAATAGATCACAACGGGCCCTTTAGCCAATGCTTTTTTTAATGAAAACTCAAATTCACTACCGGCAAGGCTGGCCTTGGCGGTAAATACAGGCGCTGCAGCTCCTTTTGACAACATCGATTGGGCAAAGCCAGACCGGGCTGTCAGGAGTAAAAAGCTGAAAATTAAAAAAGATAGGCTGTAATATTTCTTTATCATGACTGATTGGTTTTACTTATTAATGCGTTGTCATCAAATTTACGATAGTCTGTTGAGAATCAGTTCATATGTCATGAAAATTTTACTGTGGGTATTCCGGCGCCCCGCCGGTTCGAGTGTCGACACTCGAACTTATTTAAATTTAAGTGTCGACACTTAAATTGGCGGATTTGAGCTTGTTGGCTATAATGAACCACTAATATATTGATATGTGTGGTGCAATTATTTGCCTTCGGTGAGGAAAGCCTTCAATTTTTTATTGAACTCACCGCCTTTATCACAATTGGTAAAAAAGACATAACCAAATTTTTGTTGTCTATAAAACACAAAGCCCGAAGTAAAATCACCATTGCTGCCGTTATGTGAATACCTGGTCCCATATGGGGTAGGTTCCATATAAAAGCCAAGCGCAAAAGCTTCATGGGTATCAGGTGTGCTATTAGGAATAATGATCTGTTCTTTCAGCATCTCATTGATGGACGTCTTTTTCAGAACTTTGTCATCCATCACGGCGATCAGGAACCGGGCGTAATCCATCGCCTCTGTTTGCAGGCTGCTTGCTGAACGGAAGATGATCGGGTGCCAGAGGCCCTGCGGATTAGTTCCGTAATATCCCGTGGCTTTATGCTGTTGCAAAAAATCGTTCCAGGTAAAATAAAAGTGTTTTAAGCCAAGTGGCTTGCTCACTTCTTTGGTATACAACGTCTCTAAATCCTTTAGATTGGTATGGGTGATGTGTGCAACAACATTAGCCAGGTATTCATAGCCTTCACCTGAATAAGAATACTTCGAGCCCGGCGTAAACTGTATGGTCAATTGTGCGCCCTTATTATCCGTCCGCCAGTTGGGAAAACCGGAAGTATGGCTAAGTACCATTCTGGCGGTGATCAATTTATACCGGTCATCATAATCTATTTCCGGGTTTGGTAAATATTGATAAAGCGGTTTATCCAGGTTTATTATTCCCTGGTCGGCCAGTCTCATTACCAAAAATGCAAAAGCGGGTTTAGATAAAGAAGCTGCTTCAAACAAAGTGCTATCATCGACCTTCTTGCCAGAATCTATATTAGCCATTCCGGAAGCGTTATGATAAACAATCTGCCCGTTAACGATTACTGCCAGAGAAATGCCAGGCATTTTCAGCGAATCCATTTGAATTTTAACAAATTGATCAAGTACAGCTGTTGAAATCGCTTTGCCATTTAGTGTTTTAATTTGTCCATTAGCAACCAGGGTTTGCAGAACGATGAGGGTCGTCATAAATAAAACTTGTTTCGCTGCTTTTCTCATAAAAAGGGGTTTGATAAAATCAATTATAAGAGCCGGATAAAATCTAAGTGTTGCATCATAAATATTCACCCACCAAAATTTTTAAACCCGCCGGGGCAAGCGTGTCGCTTGCCGCACAATAACCATCGGCGTCCAATTCTGAACTTGACTGAAAAAAA
>DASXMZ010000286.1:0-8384 GCA_036495385.1 Mucilaginibacter sp.
AAAACTTGACGTTAAATACCAGGAAGTGATGGCACTGCGATATTTTGAACAAAAAACTAATAACGAAATAAGTGTAATATTGGGTAAAAACGAGGGCACGATAAAATCGCTGCTTTCGCGCGGGCTGGAAAAATTAAGAAATATGCTTTAAAACTGCAACCCAAACCGGTTTATGCATTATAGGGATAATTAACATGAAAGATAAAGACGAATTTTTAAAACAAATGGAAAATCTTCAAGTGCCGGATGTTAATCCCGCAGGACATCAAAAAACGGTAAAGATGGCCGTTATGAATGCCGAACGTTCGGCAGCGCTTGGCGTGTGGCTTATCGTTATACCCTGCTACTTCCTGTTTTGTGTGTTTATGTATTATTATTTCCATGTGAGGCTAAGTTGGTTCCTGGCAATGTTCGATCTCATGTCCAACCTTGACAAAAATCCCTGGCTAAAATTCCTGTCCCCGTTGTTGCTGGTTTTGCTGCCCATAATAAGTATTATCATCAATACATTATCGATTATTCATGTTCAGTATCAAAAGATTGATCCTGATCATAGTAAATTAAAAGAGTTCAGCGTCACGGTTAAAATAAAAATATGGAACATACTGCTCATAATGTTAAGCTTTGCCATAATATGTGTTTTTGTTTGTTATGCGATCATGGAAAATATCACAATAAAAAGATAAGTTATGAAATTAAATTGGTTTAAACGCAAAGGGCTAATTTATTGGCCGGTAAAAATAGCTGGTTGGGTTATATTGTTCATTGCAGCAGCGTGCGCAGTATACAGTTTTATAGACGCCGACAGCCATTCACATTCAGTAAGCGACACGCTTGTAAATTTTGTATTTAACTTATTGCTGATTGGCCTGGCCTATACAGTGATAGCTTTTTTTACGGAAGCAAAGAAAGTTGATACGGTTGATTAAGTGAACAGTTTAGTTTTTTCCCAGGTACATATTAATCTATTTGACAACTTAATCAACCACTCCCCCAATCAATCTAATCAACTAAAATTAACTTTTTTCACATCAACTTTTATTTATTAAAAAAAATCCCTATAATTGCAATCCGATTTTTAAGAATAAAAAATCGCTTTAAGAGCTAGAAATCATGGATTTAATAAAATTTGTTGAAGAACAATCAATAGAAAAACGCGTACTTCCTTCGTTTAAAGCAGGTGATACGGTGAGTGTGCATTATAAAATAAGGGAAGGAAACAAGGAACGTATACAGGTTTACCAGGGTGTTGTTATACAACGCAACAGCAATGGCAGCACCGAAACTTTTACCGTTCGTAAAGTATCGAATGGTATAGGTGTTGAGCGTATCTTCCCTATCAATTCTCCAAACATTGATAAAATTGAAGTGAACAGCCACGGTAAAGTGCGCCGCGCTAAATTATATTACCTGCGCGATCTTACCGGTAAAGCTGCTCGTATCAAATCAAAAAGAGTATAATTTGCCCCTACCCCTAAAGGGGTTGTATAAAATATTGAAAGCCTTTCCGGAATACTCCGGGAAGGCTTTTTCGTCGTGTAAATATACCTGCTATTCTTTTCGTTAGTTGAACTTCTTTTGAATGTGGTAGTGATCAAAAATAAAGTGAGCCTGGTCTTGGTGTCCGCAGTCCTGCGCCAAAGCTAGCCAATTGAAGGATAAAACTTTAAGGCAGCTCAGCCAGCACAGTGATCCCGCCCTTTACAACCTGGCCTAATTCGGCATTTATTTTAGACCCCAGCGGCAAAAATACGTCAACACGCGATCCGAATTTTATAAAACCGAATTGATCGCCTTGCTCAACTGCATCGCCTTCTTTTACATACCACACAATCCTGCGGGCCATAGCTCCGGCTATCTGCCTGAACAATATGGGAGTGCCCGCTTTATTTTCGATCACTATAGTAGTCCGCTCGTTGTCTGTTGATGATTTTGGATGCCAGGCAACCAGGTATTTGCCGGGATTGTATTTAAAATATTTAACAACGCCTGATATAGGGTTACGGTTGATATGCACATTAACCGGCGACATGAAAACTGATATCTGTATCCTTTTATCTTTCAAAAATTCGGTTTCCTCCGCTTCTTCAATCACCACAACTTTACCGTCTGCAGGGCAAAGTACAAATTTTTCATTTTTATCTACAGTGATTGAAGGGCTCCGGAAAAACTGCAGTATCGTAACGAAAAGTAAAAATGAAAGGATATAAATTATCCATTTTAAAATGTACACTTCGGGGAAGTAGAATTGGATCACTGCATTCAAAACAAATATAAACAGAATGCAAAGTGCAATGGAAGTATAGCCTTCTTTGTGGATGGTCATCTTTATTATTTTTTTCAAAATTACTAATTTGTTATTAAGTAGAGGTAAGTATATACAATTGGTGCAGCCAGCAACAGACCATCAAAACGGTCAAGCAGGCCGCCGTGGCCGGGCAATATTTCGCCGGAGTCTTTTACATTGATACTTCTTTTAAACATCGACTCAACAAGATCGCCCAATGTGCCAAAGAATGAGATTAAAATTGCTTCAACCATCCATTCAATCCATGTCAATTCATCAAAGTAATGACCCAAGATTAAGGCGACAACGCAGCTAAAAAGCGCACCGCCTATAAATCCCTCCCAGGTTTTTTTGGGCGAATGCCGTTCAAACAATTTGGTGCGGCCAAATTTTCTCCCTGTTAAATACGCGCCGGTATCATTTGCCCACAGTAACAACAAAAAGGCTAGCGGGTAATGAAAGTTATACCCGGTTTTTACAAATGCAATTGCGTGGAAAAATGTAAAAGGCAAACAAACAAAAACTAAACCGGCTAACGTATATGAAATACTGATAAAGGGAGTAGGAGATTTTTTGAACAATTCCTGTATAAAAATCGCACTTATGGTTACCGTTAATAAAACCAGCAATTTGTGCAGCAGCATGCTGTCTCCAAAAACAATCAGGGCAAATATCATATAGATAAAAAACCCGTTAATTAGCCCGGTTTGAATATTGGGTTTAATTCCGTTGTTTTTAAGAAGGCGGTAAAACTCCCGTAAACACAAAAGACTCAGGAGCAAATAAAATATGCTAAAAACATAATGCCCCAACATTACCGAGCCGAGCATAACGATAACAAAAAAAAAGCCTGTAACGGCGCGCGTCCTCATAAATTGATTTGGTTCAGAATAATGATCTCAATAGCATTACTAAAATCATTTTGGTGTATATAAACTTCGATGTCTCCGAAAGTACGATGGGATGAATCTTGTTTATTTAATAAAACAGTTTCAATATGGTTTCCGGCAAGGGCCTGCTTTACCATTTCAGATTTATAATAATCGGGCGAAGTAAAAATTTTTACCCAGTTTTTCTCCATCAGCTTTCCGGAATCTGCCGTTTCTTAATTATTGATATCCGTTTGTAAATAAAAAGCAAAAATAAAATAATTATAAAGCTAAATACATATCCCTGGTAATTAAACACGTGCTGATCGTCCGGATTTACCTTAATCAGCTTTTGCTTAAAAAGATAGGTAGCTATAACGGCTGTACCATTATTTATAAAGTGTGCCCAAACTCCGGTCCATACACTTCCGCTCCAGGCTACAAAATAGCCAAAAAGCGCGCCCAGCAGCAGTCGCGGCAAAAAACCAAAAAACTCCATGTGGAAGGCGCTGAATAAAATAGCGGTTATCCAAACAGCGGCATGTATATTTCCGGTCCAGCGAAGAAATATAGTTTGCAGACATCCCCTGAACATAAATTCTTCAACCATTGCAGTTAATAAACCAATAAGCAATAAGTCCAGTATCATCTCCCAAATGGTCGTCATTTGCAGCATGGCCTCTGTAAGCTTTTGTGCGTTATCTTCGCTATCGCGCATCCACTTCAAAAAAGGTGGCAGCACCATTTTCTGATTCAAATTCGACAAAAATTCAATTGCCGGGTTCGAAACAAACATGATAGCTAAAATCAACAAAAGCAATACCCACGGAAAGTGAAAGGCAGGCTTAATGTAATCGTCCGGATCCTTTACAATGACGAAAGCAAAAAAAACAGGGGCTGCTAAGATAGGAAAAGTTGTACCTGTTAGCTGTAATATCCAGATAGCGGAAAGGAAATGTGGCGTTGAAACATTTAAACTTGCAATGGCCATCAACGTTTTCATTCCATATAAAACTAAAACTATCCCGGCGCCGATTACGTTTCCTATAACAAGTATGCCAATAAAAATACCGGCAAAAATCAAAAACTGTATTGCAGGATGTATCTGGTTATAAGCCTTATATGTCATGTCCCTAAAAATTCGTATTTTTGCAGCGAAGATACGCTATGTCGGTTCAAATAGGAAATATAGATTTAGGTGAATTCCCGCTGCTGCTGGCGCCAATGGAAGACGTGAGTGATCCGCCATTCCGCTTTGTGTGCAAGCAAAACGGGGCTGATCTGATGTACACGGAATTTATTTCGTCCGAAGGTTTGATCCGCGATGCAGCCAAAAGCCGCCAGAAACTGGATATCTTTGAGTATGAGCGCCCTATTGGCATACAGATTTTCGGAAGCGATATTGATCACATGCGCGAAGCTACCGAAATAGCCTCACTTGCAAACCCGGACCTGATCGATATTAATTACGGCTGTCCGGTTAAAAATGTTGCCTGCAGAGGCGCAGGCGCAAGTTTGCTGCAGGATATTGATAAAATGGTTGCTATGACCAAAGCGGTGGTAAATGCCACGCACCTCCCGGTTACGGTAAAAACCAGACTTGGCTGGGACGATAACACCAAAAATGTGTACGAAGTTGCTGAACGTCTGCAAGATGTAGGTATAAAAGCACTTACTATACATGGTCGTACCCGCTCACAGATGTATAAGGGAGTTGCCGACTGGGCACTGATAAGGGAAATTAAACGAAATCCGGGAATACAAATCCCCATTTTTGGTAACGGGGATATCGACTCGCCGCAAAAGGCTGCTGCCTGGCGCATGGAGTATGGTGTTGACGGTATGATGATTGGCAGGGCGGCAATAGGCTACCCCTGGATCTTCAGGGAAATTAAGCATTATTTTAGCACCGGTGAGCACCTGGATAAGCCTACTATAGCCGAAAGAATTGAGGCTTGTACAACGCATCTTAAAAAATCAATTGAGTGGAAAGGCCCTAAAACGGGCATTTTTGAAATGCGCAGGCACTATTCCAATTATTTTAAGGGCATTGAGAATTTTAAAGAATACCGGATGAAATTAGTTACGGCCGGCAGTTTAAGTGAGGTGCTTGGGATTTTAGCCGATGTTGAGCAAAATCCGCGGTTTGCCGGTTTTGAGCCCGAAATTGAATTTTAGGTCGCGTAAGATACTACGATTCAGCCAAGAAGCCACCAAAAAATTAAATTTTGGAAATGGCTTGATATTTGAATGGATAATATATATTTGAAATAAAAGAGAATACTTATATGGTTACTACTATTACAGACGGTGTTAAGGTTTCGGTAGAAACTATTTACCAGCCTGAATATTCAAATCCTGCTAATGACCATTTTATGTTTGCGTATAAGGTGAATATAGAAAATATGGGTAATTATGCTGTGCGGCTTTTAGGAAGGCACTGGTATATTTTTGACTCAAACGGCGCTAAGAGGGAAGTGGAAGGTGAAGGAGTTGTTGGTCAGCAACCGGTGATTGAGCCAGGACATTCGCACGAATATGTTTCGGGCTGCAATTTAAAAACCGATATGGGAAGTATGAAAGGTGAATACCAAATGTCGCGTTTGATTGATAATTCTCTGTTTAATGTACAGATACCCGAATTTTACCTGATCGCTCCCTACAGGATGAATTAATAAAAATCTAATATTTAAGAAGGCCAGGCTTGCTCCAAGTCTGGCTTTTTTTTGAAATAATTTAAAAAAACCTTATTGCTTTATGAAAAGGACAACGAAATTATTCATGATGGTTATTCTGACGATCAAATCGACATCCTTTTGTTTTGGTCAGGAATTAACGAAACAACAAATTCAAATGGTTGCGAACAACCTGTTGATTTCTAAAAAGTATCATGTCAAAATAAAAAAGGTCCTTCCACCAATAAATGGCGTCGATGTTGTCCTGTTAGACATTCCATATCGTGAATTTCCAAGTATTGTAATCCTAACTAAAGACAAGTCAGATGATAAATGGAACCGTGTTTTCGAATGTTTAAGTCCTGGAATCCAGGAAAAGCCTTCCGGATTATTAGATTGGCACACTGTAAAAGTAGGCGTTGATTTTATGATTGATGGAATGAAGACATATGATTTTAAGAATGAAAAAGTCAGGGCCATGGTCGAATCTTCAATAAAAATTAAAGGCGGAGTAATAATTCCATATCAAAACTTTATTCACATGCATACCTCAAACAGTCCAAACTCGCCCGATTTTGTGCCTTATACGATTGATAAAACGCAGTATTTCGATCTGGCTAACCTATTGTTCGACGATCGTTATAAAGATTATCCCAATGGAACGTGCACAATGTTTGATACCCCTGCTATAATTGAATGTGAATTTATATTTGAAAATAATCATTACGTGATCAAAGCAACTACGGATACAAAACAAATCTGGACATACACTTTTGAAGGTATAGATGAGCAAAATCGCTATTTAATTGATAAGAAAGTTACCGTAAAAAAACTATAATCAGGTTACCGATAAGCAATAGGTGTAGGAACATTTTGTCAAAGTAAAAGCCCCGTTTGGAAGTTCAAACGGGGCTTTGTTTTTTATCAGTTACCCGATTAAATAATACTACCGGTGTTTTTCATGTTCATGACCACCACCTGGAGCCGGATTACCGTGAGGCTGTGACTGTGGGTGTGGCTGCTGCACGTGCTGTTGAACATGTTGCTGCTCATTTTGTGCTCTTTGCTGCATATGTTGCTGCATGTGCTGAGCAGCTTGTTGCTGTGTTTGTCGCTGTTGCTCCGCCTGTTGTTGCATACGTTGTTGCTGGACGTGCTCCTGTTGTTGCGCATGCTGTTGAACATTAGCCTGCTGATGAGGCGCTGTTCGTTCTGTATTTGATGACCTTGAAGGACTTGCAGGATTGTTAGTATGGTTATAACGAGCTCCTCCATTTGTGTGGTTTATAGCTGTAGTGGTATGGCCAAAAGAGGTAGAGGAAGCTACGTGACCCTGCTTATTGAACGAGCGGCCGTTAACCTTGTTCATCGCCATTGAGGCCGGCTCACCGTGGTTTGCCGAGGCGAATTGCCTTCTGTCTCTGCTCGCCGATTCTTGATGCGACCTCTGCTCAGCTGTTGGCTGAATATGATGTTCGCGCGCTGCTGACAGCTCCTCCGGCCGCGGCTTGGCTGTAATTCCACCCTGGCCGTTAAAGCTTACCCTGCTATTCGTTGTACGATTGTAAATTACCGTGCGGTTAATGTAGGTATTATGAACTACGGTTCTGTTTACGTTTACTACAGCGGTATTATACCGGAATCTTCCTCCCGACCACTCGCCGCCAACAAAACCAACTCCCATATAGCCGCCGCCATAGTTAATGCCGCCATAGAAACCCACATGTGGTCCCCAATAGCCTGCGTGAAAACCATAGTAGCCGCCTACATAACCCCAGTAGGGTGGCGTCCACAAATATCCGGGATCGGGAGGGGCCACCCACACACCGGGCACCCAGTAGTATCCGGTTGGGTCGCTATAGGCCCAGTAACCCGGTTCCCAAAGGTAACCATCAACCGGACAGGCCGGCTGTACATACGCCGGTAATTCCGGTGGGGCTATCCCAACGGATATACCCACACTAACTTGCGCATATGTCTTTGACTCTGCAATGCACATCGTGCATAAGATGATGCATATTTTTGCAATTCTTTTCATAATTAATTTTTTTTAGATAGATAATTATAAGACAATCAAACATGGATAAAGTTTAAACCAGCCATCAAATACAAATTGCTGTGCTACGGTAAAGAGAAGCGGTAAATGACCGTTCTTCTCCATTTGCAAAAGCTTTCACCCCAACAATCCGCCATATAACGTCGTATAACACCAAATAATATTTTTGTTATCAAAATCAATTTCGTCGTCATGAGATTAAAACTAAAAATCCTCCTCATACTATTCGCGGGCGTAGCAATTGCATACACGGCCTGTAAAAAGTCAAGCACACCGCCGCCAGATGCAACTACTACACCGGATGTTGTCGCTGGCCAGTTGGCAACGAACCTTAATCAGTCTTTGTTTGGCGGCCTGGGCGCATTTGATGTCTCGAGTGGTCTGAGTGCACCGGCAACACTCGGCATGCATAACAGCAGTAGTGTGGGTGGTTTAACGGTTTCTTCAGGTTTTGGTCAACCCTTGAATAATAAAATGACCGGCAATTTTGCGAGTAA
>DASXMZ010000287.1:0-20200 GCA_036495385.1 Mucilaginibacter sp.
TTAAAGAAGCCGCTAAGATTCTTATTCAGCACTTTATGTTGTTCAGCGATGAGAACATGATGCTTGAAGCACAAGCTAAAGAAGAAACTAAAGAAGTTGACGAAGAAATTTTGCACATGCGCAAAATCTTAAAAACTGAACTGGTTGATCTTGATCTTTCTGTTCGTGCATTAAATTGCCTTAAAGCTGCAGATATACGCAGCCTGGCTGATTTAGTATCGTACGACGTAGCAGATATGCTTAAGTTCAGAAACTTCGGTAAAAAATCATTAACTGAAATTCAGGACCTGGTTAAATCAAAAGGATTATCCTTTGGCATGAACCTGTCTAAATTCAAGTTAGACGAAGAGTAAGCCCCCTACCCCCTGAAGGGGGAATAAAGGAAATAATATAGTAGAGACGCAAGATTTTGCGTCTCTACATTAAATAAATAACCCACAGCATAATTCCAAGGGCTGGCAAAATGTCCCCAACGGTATGCACGTGATAACTTTAAAAAACAATGAGACACGGAAAAAAAGTTAACCATTTAAGCCGAACCGACAGCCATAGAAAGGCGATGCTCGGTAACATGGCTTCATCGCTTATATTACACAAGCGCATTACTACTACACTTGCTAAAGCAAAAGCTTTAAGAGTTTATGTAGAACCTCTACTTACAAAATCAAAAAGCGATACTACACATTCACGTCGTATTGTGTTCAGCTATCTACAGGATAAAGAAGCAGTAACTATTTTATTCCGCGAAATTGCAGAGAAAATAGCAAGCCGTCCGGGTGGCTACACCCGCATCATTAAAATGGAAAACCGTTTAGGTGATAACGCTGAAATGGCTTTAATTGAATTGGTAGATTACAATACAGTTTACGGTACGGATACAGCTAAAGTTGAAAAGAAATCAACCCGTCGTCGTGGTGGCGCTGGTAAAGGCAAAGCAGCCGCACCTGCAGCTAAATCTGCAAAAGCAGCACCTGCTGATGACGAAGCAGTAATTGAAAGCCCAGTAGCAGCTGCACCGGTTGTTGAAGAAACACCTGCAACTGAAATCCCTACAGCATCTTCAGATCATGAAGAAAATGCTGAAAAAGGCGAATAATTTTAAATCCAAATAAATCTAATTATTAAGGAATAGCCCCGCTTTTAGCGGGGCTTCTTTGTTTTATGGATTTTTAACTTGGGCTACTTCAGGTAACTACTTCAACAGTTTATAAGTAAGCAAATTCTCCTCATTCTTTTCAATCTCCGTAAAGCCGCACCTCGTCAGCAATTTTCGTGAGGGTAAGTTATCTTCAAAAGTGTGAACGATGATGTCTTTTACTTCCGGATTGGTAAAGGCCCACTTAATAGCTGTTTGAAATGCCTCTGAGGCATAGCCCTTACCTTGTTCTTGCTTATCAAGCAGATAGCCCATTTCCGCTTCCCCGCTCTCGTTGGGGTAACCTGCAAAACCAATGCAGCCGATCGCGGTGCTTGTATCCTTCCGGATAATTTCCCAGGGCGAATACCATTGATAGCGGTCGGGGAATTCAAGCAGTTTCGGCAGGCAAAAGCTGGCAATGCCGTCAGCAAACTCCTTTATATACAGCTCATCTATAACCATAGAAGATACATTTAAGCCCATTGCCCGTTCCATGGCAGGCCTGTCGGTGGTGCTCAACAACAATAATTCGCGGGTTAGCGGTATTAGCCGTAACCGTTCAGATTCGATATAAAACATTTGATTTTGGATTTTTATAACAATAAAAGATTAGTTCAATTTTTAAGATTGAGATTTAGCCAGATGAATGGGCTATTGTTATAAAATTCCTGGCAAAGTAATTTGCCTGTTTTGAGTGTTAAGTAACAGCGGCGTTTAATTTGATTATTGTAAATGTCGGGAGATTTTTTGATAAATTTAAATATTCAATTCTGCAGGGAAATCGTTTTTAAAAATTTACAGCAGCTTTTATATTTAGCTAGGAATCTTTTAAAGTTAAAAAGAATGTCATGCCGTCCGCCTTTGGCGGATCGGCACCCCATATGCAAAGTATACGCCATGTAAACGAGTATACAAGACGTACACCAAGCAAGCCGCTTGTCTCGTGGGGTGCTGAAACAAGTTCAGCATGACTTTGTGTTTTTAAAAGCGATTTCCCCGGGGCAATTCTGGTGCCCCTAGTCCGAACATTCATGATAAATTTGTTTGCCGGTTAGAACTAACTTTGCATGTTATCCCCCGTAGGGGGTACATATTTGTAGAAAAAACATACAACAAAATTTTTGCCCCGTAGGTGGCAACACCTATGCGTAATTGGCGCGTCGACTACCGAACGTTTAAGGGTAGCTCCTGACGGAGCAATAACAAGGCTCGTATGTTATTGCTACAAATAGGTAGCTCCTGACGGAGCATATTATGAAGGCTAACTATCCCAAACAATTGCTCTGGCAATTATTTGCCAATGGCCATTTTAAATTCGCATAGCAGTAAATCTCCCCGACCAAAAGCAACATCTGCGGTAAAATATTCGCCGATTATCACTCTTGTCTCTTCTTTGTTTAAAAAAATTGGGCGAGACAAGCCCCGATATGTTTTATCGTGTTCATTAAAATTCTCATTTTTATAATATTTTACGGGGAGTACAAAGTGCAAGCTTTGCCATTCAACAGGCTTTAAAGAGTTTGTCTTTGAATGAAAGGTTTCTGCTTCTGCATAGTTCATAAAAACTTTCAAACATTTTTTTTCAAATACAGTATTGTAGAGTCGTTCAATATTCCGAGCGTTTCTAAAACATCACCGCCATTCATCCCATAAAATGTGCTCACGTTTGTTTTTGCGTTGAGTAGTTCCAAGTGATCTCTTTTGATAAGCCATTTTAAAAACTCAACCCCATGATTCGGATGAACAGATGTCTGACCAAAAACTGTCAGATGCTGCAATAACAACAGCGACAAAAAGGTTTTTCTCATGATATAAAAATATAACTTTTCCTGCCATCCTGTCACCAATATTGCCAACCATCCTGACTATTTATTACCTTTCACCTTCCACCATTCCCCCTTCACCTCAAAATTTCCTGCCAAACAAACATTGGCATACGCCTTGTTAAACAGCATGTATAAAACAATCATTCAATCAAGAAAAATAAAATCATATGTCTAAAATAATTGGAATCGACTTAGGAACAACCAACTCCTGCGTTGCAGTAATGGAAGGTAATGAGCCTGTAGTTATTGCTAACAGCGAGGGAAAACGTACTACGCCGTCTGTAGTAGCTTTTGTTGACAACGGCGAACGTAAGGTTGGTGACCCGGCAAAACGCCAGGCTATCACCAACGCTACAAGAACTGTTTACTCGATAAAACGCTTTATGGGTAACCAGTTTAATGAAGTAACAAAAGAGGCCGCCCGCGTGCCTTATAAAGTGGTAAAAGGCGACAACAACACCCCGCGCGTTGAAATTGGCGACCGCCAGTATACCCCGCAGGAAATTTCGGCGATGATACTTCAGAAGATGAAGAAAACCGCTGAAGATTTCTTAGGTACTGAAGTTACCGAAGCAGTTATCACTGTACCTGCTTATTTTAACGATGCACAACGTCAGGCTACTAAAGAAGCCGGTGAAATTGCTGGCTTAAAAGTACGCCGTATAATAAACGAACCTACTGCTGCTGCCCTGGCTTATGGTCTGGACAAAGCACACAGGGATATGAAAATTGTTGTGTTCGACTGCGGTGGCGGTACGCACGACGTTTCTGTACTTGAGCTTGGCGATGGCGTGTTCGAAGTAAAATCAACTGATGGTGATACTCACTTAGGTGGTGACGACTTTGACCAGGTAATTATCGACTGGATGGCTGACGAATTTAAGAGCGATGAAGGCGTTGACCTGCGTAAGGACCCAATGGCTTTGCAACGTTTAAAGGAATCAGCTGAAAAAGCTAAAATCGAATTATCGAGCTCTGCCCAAACTGAAATTAACTTACCATATGTTACAGCTTCTGACGGTGTGCCAAAGCACCTGGTTAAAACGTTAACCCGTGCTAAATTTGAGCAATTGGCTGATAGCTTGATAAAACGTACTATCGAGCCTTGTAAATCAGCATTGAAAAATGCAGGTTTAAAAACTTCAGATATCGACGAGATCATCTTAGTAGGTGGTTCGACTCGTATCCCAGCTATACAGGAAGCTGTTGAGAAATTCTTCGGTAAAGCCCCTTCAAAAGGTGTAAACCCTGATGAGGTAGTAGCCATAGGCGCTGCTATACAAGGGGGTGTATTAACCGGCGAAGTTAAAGATGTATTGTTACTTGACGTTACCCCGCTTTCATTGGGTATTGAAACCATGGGTGGTGTAATGACTAAACTGATAGAAGCAAATACAACTATCCCAACCAAGAAATCGGAAGTGTTTTCAACTGCATCTGATAACCAGCCGTCTGTTGAAATTCACATTTTACAGGGTGAGCGCCCTATAGCTTCTGCTAACCGTACAATTGGCCGTTTCCACCTGGATGGAATACCACCAGCACCTCGCGGCGTACCACAGGTAGAAGTAACTTTTGATATTGACGCTAACGGTATATTACATGTATCGGCTAAAGATAAAGCTACCGGTAAGGAACAAAAGATCCGTATCGAAGCTTCGTCAGGTTTAACTGATGCTGAGATCAAGAAGATGAAGGATGAAGCAGAAGCAAATGCAGATTCTGACAAAAAGGCAAAAGAAGAAGTTGAAAAACTGAACTCGGCTGATGCATTGATCTTCTCGACCGAAAAACAACTGAAAGAATTTGGTGACAAAATTTCGGCTGACAAAAAGGCTCCGATCGAAGCTGGTTTGACAAAGCTGAAAGAAGCTTATGCTGCCAAAAACTTTGCTGATATAGAAGTTGCACAAACTGAATTAAGCAATGCATGGAATGTAGCTTCGGAAGAAATGTACAAGGCAGCCGGTGACGCAGGACAAGGCCAGCCAGGCGCTGATGGCAGTGCCGGAGCTCACGCTGGTGCCCATACAGAAGGCAATGCCGACACTGTTACAGATGTCGACTTTGAAGAAGTGAAATAATAAACTCCCAACCTCGTGAGAGGTTACTGATAGAACCCTGGTTATTAATTTAGCCGGGGTTTTTTGTTGGGAAGCGAATTAGACTTACGAAGTTTTTAAAACTTTGTAAGTCTAATTCTACTATTCAATCCCAGCCTGCTTTAAAATGGTGCGGGCTGTACCAACAGGCAAATCTTTTTTAGGATGCGGCACAACCGCACGTTTATTATTTGGAGGATGGATGAATATATGATGGCTGCCCTTAATCCGGTCGAGAACGAATCCGGCTTCTTTAAGGATGTTTATTATTTCTTGAGAACTGTATGCCTTCCTGCTCATTCAGAAAGTTGCAAGTTGTATTCAAGCACGTCATTATCAGAAGGAATTTCCTCTCCGTGTTCCTTCAAGCTTTCAATATACAATTCGATGGCTTCCTTTGCATTTAATTTTGCATCTTCTAAATCTGCACCATAAGTAATACAGCCTGGTAATGCAGGTACATTTACGGTAAAGCCCCCCTCAGGTTCGGGCTTAAGTAATATTTTATAGGACAATGACATATTTAAAGTTAAGGATATTTTGTTAAAAGTCAATTTAAATAAATTGCTGCATGACTGTTTGATATAAAAACAAAAAATCCCGCCAACGGCAGGATTTTTAATATTTCAATAAGCCACATTTTTACGGCCAAGATTCTCCGGATAAGTTCCATTAGCAACCAGATCGGAGATGCATTTTTGTACGATAGGTTTATCCTCTTTATAAGTTACCCCAAACCATTTAGCATCAGTAGGTATAACTTTAAATGATGCTTCGCCGCTTTTAATAAGCTCATCGCCAATCAAAGGAATAAAAAATTCGGCTTTTGGATTATTTTCGTTTGCAGCAACAAAATCTTTAAATAACGGTTCAGTCAGTTTAAAAACTGCCGGGGTAAATCCCCAGAAATTCATAGAAACGGGGGTGTTCGATGGCAATGGAATTTCCTGGCCATCTTCTTCGTAAACAACACTTCCGTCTTTTGCAAAGTATACTTTCAGTCGCTCATTAATTGCAACCATATTACCATTGGCGTCAACCTGGCATACACCGCGGGATACGGTACCGTAATCGGATAATGTTTTATCAACCTGGTAACCAATAATCGAGAATTTATCGTCGGCAACTTCAGTGGTTAAAAACTTTGCCATTTTCGCAAAAGCATCGTAGCCATAAAAATCATCAGCATTGATTACGCAAAAAGGCTCGTGTACCTGGTTGCGGGCAGAGAGGACAGCGTGGGCTGTGCCCCAGGGTTTTGCGCGTTCAATAGTTTTATTTATGCCAAATGGTGTAAGGTCGTAGCTTTGAAAAATATAATCGGTTTCTACACGGCCTTTCAGTTTTGGCTCAAAAATAGCTTTAAAGGGTTCCTGAAATTCTTCTCTTATGATAAAGCTCACTTTACCAAAGCCGGCTTTAATTGCATCGTAGATTGAATAATCAATAATGGTTTCGCCATGAGGACCAAATCCGTCAACTTGTTTCATGCTTCCATAGCGGCTGGCCATTCCAGCGGCCAATATTAGTAGTGTGGGTTTCATATGTTTTTAACAGGTGTAAATACGAAAAACAACCTTAAAATGTTTTATTTTAACGAAATAAATTTTACTTGAAATATCTGAAATCCTGGCCTGCTTTGATGTTTAACAAAGCCTCATAAATCAGACGGATCACATTGTCAACGTCCTCTTTATGTATCATTTCGACGGTAGTATGCATATAGCGCAATGGCAACGAGATTAATGCAGATGGCACTCCTTCGTTTGAGTAGGCAAATGCATCTGTATCGGTACCGGTAGAGCGCGATGAAGCCTGACGCTGAAACGGAATATTTGCTTTCTCGGCCGATTCAATCAATAGTTTGTTCAGATTGTTCTGTACGGCCGGTGCGTATGATACTACAGGACCTTTGCCGCAGGCCAGATCGCCCTGAGTGATCTTATTGATCATTGGCGTTTGGGTATCATGGGTTACGTCTGTTATAATGGCAACATCGGGCTCAATATAACTCGCAATCATCTCTGCCCCGCGCAATCCAATCTCTTCCTGTACTGCGTTTACAATATATAAGCCAAACGGAAGTTTTACGTCATTTTCCTTAAGCAGACGGGCTACTTCGGCAATCATAAAGCCACCTGCACGGTTATCTAAAGCACGACCGACGTAATAACGGTCATTAAGTACCATAAATTCATCCTCGTAAGTTATTACACAACCTACATGGATGCCCAGTTTCTCAACTTCTTCTTTTGATATACAACCGCAGTCAAGGAAAATATTTTTAAGCGTTGGCACTTCTTCTTTTTCGCCCGGTGTGCGGGTGTGAATAGCCGGCCAACCAAAAACTGCCTTTACTATCCCGTTATCAGTATGGATGTTTACCCTTTTTGACGGCGCTATCTGGTGGTCCGAACCCCCGTTTCTGATTACATAAATCAGGCCGTCGGTGGTTATGTAATTTACATACCATGATATTTCATCGGCATGCGCTTCAATAACAACTTTATAATCAGCTTTTTGATTGATAATCCCAACAGCTGTGCCGTAATTGTCAACATAATAATCGTCAATATAGGGTTTCAGGTAATCTAGCCACATTTGCTGGCCTTTCCATTCGGAACCTGTAGGAGAGGGGTTATTTATATATTTTTCGAAAAACGAAAGAGAAGCATCATTTACAACAGCTATATGTTTTTGGCTGTCAGACTTTTTTTTTGCCATGTGTTTTATTAGTTGCCGATAATTATTTAGCTGGGCAAATATAAGTATTAACACCGAAGCTAAAAATGAGATTAGACATTAGTATTCAGCCGATGTTAATAACAAAATATACATAACCATGAATTTGATAATCAGTTAACATTGACTTTACCTTCTAACCGTTCCTTTGCACCGGATATTTTATTCGCGATGAAGATTTATATTCAAGATCAGTTTAGTTAGTTAGTTAGAGGCGATTTGTGTATGCAAGTCGCCTTTTTTTATATCATTTTCATTCTGGTACAATAAATTAGATTAGTTTAGCGTATCTGATGAAAATAATAAGATCAACGGTTTTTATTTTGCTGATACTTTTAAGTGCCTGTAGTTCACTAAAGTACGTTTCGGTACCCATTGATTATAATCCAAAGCTTGCGTTTAAACCTGATACCACTAATATTTTGCTGATCAGCCGGCTTGATTTTAACAAAACAAAGATTAGTAGCAAAAGAAAACTCGACGTAATCAAAGCAGGCGCATTAGCTTCAACTAAATATGCCCAAAAGCAATTAGAAGCGCTACCGCATGTTCGTGTTGTCAATCTTGCCGATTCGCCGGACATGAAAGTCAGCGCTGATTCAATAAGTGCCCTGGCATCAAAATATCATTCAGACTATGTGCTTGCGCTGACCTATTTCAGCGCCGATATTTCTTTAGACGGCGTACAAAGTTCCACAGCTTACTATAACACTAACCTTGAAGTGGATTTTACCTTGTTTGAAAGTAATGGTATTTATTCAAAAAAATTGACTGGATTAACCACCGAGTCTCAGTCATCCATGCCATATATGGGACTAATAGCCTCGCTGGTTATTCATCCCACGGTAGGAGGCAATCAGCAATCCATTGTAACTGCCGCAGAAAATGCAACTCGAACGGCCATACAGGATTATTTACCTTATACCATTACACATAGCAGACCTCTGTATAATGATGCCGCGCTGCAACCGTCGGTAAAGGAAATTTTAGCTGGTCGTTTTGATAAAGCTTACGAATTGTTGAAACCATTCCTGGATGGTAAAGACTCAAGGCTGGCCAGTAAAGCCGCTTATAACCTTGCCGTAATTTATGAGGAACAGGGCGACTTTGATATCGCGATGGATATGGCTAAATTATCGATAGATAAGAACCAGAATGGATATGCGGCAAATTTAATGCAGGATTTGAAGGCGGAGTGAAATCAACGAGTTCAACAAAAAGGAAAGAAATTAGTGTGAAAATGGAACTGAAAAAGCGGGGTAGTGCGGTTCCCCTCTTGAGAGGGGTGGAGGGGTGTGTTAGTGAGCATGTCGACAAACACACCCCCGCCAGAACACCGTCAGTCGCGCCCCCTCTCTAGAGGGGAGTTTTTTTATTGCTTATAAACAGCACATTGCAAATTTTATTACATCGCTAAGTACGTCATCATCAAATAGAAATTGCTTTCTCCATTATCTCATAATCATTGCCGCTTTTGGAAAACAGCGCTCCCGTCTGCGCAAAACCATATCTTAAATAAAAGCCAATAGCCGATATCCGGGCGTTACACCAAATCCGGGTACCGCCATTTTCTTTTGCGTAATTTGTTATGTATTGCAGCAGATCACTGCCAACGCCCATCTTTTGAAATGATAGCTCAACCGCCAGTTTGCGGAACTGAAAATCAGTCCCTTTTTGAAATAATGAAACTACGCCGGCCAGTTTATTATCCTTAAACGCGCCAAAATGAACCCCTTCATTGTCCTCATCCAACCCCATTTCGGCCAGTTGCTGATTGGGATATAATACATCCCGGCGGAGCCGCCAGGTTAGTTGGGGAGTTATTTGTTCGACGTGAACCGATTGTAAATGCATAAATTTATTTGAACCAATTGAAAAAAATAGTTATAAATCATTAACAGGTAATCTGTAAAATTACAGATGATTTTTATCTGACTTTAGAGAAATTAATATATGAGTATTAGCCTAACCAATATACTTTCTATTCTGATTATTTTCCAGTTGCTATTCCTCAGTTTCTATTTATTTACAGAACAAACCGGGAAAAAGATCGGCAATAGATTGTTGGGAATTTTCTTTTTGTCCATTAGTTTAAACTTGCTCGACGTATTTCTATTGGTAAACGGAGTTTATTTCTCACATCCAAACTTAGCCGGATTCGGAAGCTGCTTACCGCTATTATTTGGCCCCCTCCTTTATTTTTATACCCAATCTGTTGTTTATAAGAGCTTTTCCTTAACAATAAAAAGTCTGAAACATTTTTTAGTCTTTCTGATTTTCTTTTCCGGGACTGAACTTTACTATCTTTTTCAGCCTGTTGAAGCTAAGGAAAGTATTTTAAAGAGTTTACTTGAACACCGTTTTCCAATATCGATCTCCTTTGTTTCTGTACTAATTTTCATTCAGTTTCTTTTTTATGCTATTTCTTCGCTCCGTTTGGTATCTGCTTATAAAAATGTGGCAAATCAGCTATTTTCCGACTCCAGGCGAACAAATGTATCCTGGCTTTATTCAACAATTATCTTTTTCATACTGATCATGTTCACTACAACCGTGAATGGTTTGCTTACCCAAACGGCTTTTTCTAAATACTATTTATTCGCTTTTAACCTCATTATCCTTGCTGTATTCATTTTTGTAATACGAGTATTAACGAAAGCGCTGCGGCGGCCTGATTTTTTTTCTTTTGGTGAGTCTGCTGATTCCCGCAACACTTTTTTTGCGGCTAAAGCCAATCTTTCTGAAGGTGAAAAAAATGAAAGAGAAAAAATAGCACAAATGGTTGTGCTATATATGCAAAACAATAAGCCATACCTGGACCCCGAGCTCACATTGGATCAGCTTGCCTTAGCGCTCTCCATCAGACCAAGAATACTTTCGCAGGCGATCAACGAAATATTACAGCAGAATTTTTTTGACTTTATTAATCGTTTTAGAATTGAAGAAGCAAAACGATTATTAACTAACCCGGCGGATGAGAAAATAACCATACTGGAAATTTTATACGAAGTAGGGTTCAATTCAAAATCGTCATTTAATACCTTGTTCAAAAAATACACCGGCCAAACCCCCACAGAGTTCAGAAAGAAAGCCTGATAAAAAGTTCGACTTTCTGCAGGTAAAAACCCGAACCAATTTAATCCGTCTTACTTCACGTATCCGGTCGACAATGCCCTCCCTCCAACTGCATCTTTGTTGCCTAAACTGTTTAAAATGAAAAAAATTAGATTTAACGATTCCATATTTGGAATATGGGATGGATTGCCGTTAATCATAAAGGCTGTATTATCAGGTGCATTTGTTAGTTCGGTTGGCGTCTTTACCTGGGGGGCAATGCTTTCCTATTTTTCATCGCCATGGGTTATCTTACCAATGGTATTAGCCTTATGGGCATTCTGGAAATTTTTTAGCGGCAGCTGGGGTCAAAAAGATCGTGGAGAAATCAAGAAGGAAAATTTTCGCCTTACCAAACTCACACCTGCTGTTTGGAAAATTGGCCTTACGGCCGCCATTCTTTTTGTAATTATCGTGCAAGCGTCTTTTGTGATAACGTTCCGTATTATCGAATTTCCAGCCAATAAGTTTACGGCAGATTATAAATCAATAGACAGTTACCCATTGTGGATTGCCTGGGTTATTGTTATCATGAGTTCGGCTGTGGCTGGTATTTGCGAAGAAGCAGGGTTTAGAGGTTACATGCAGGTTCCCATCGACAAAAGGTACGGGCCAGTCTTTGGAATAATACTTACCTCAGTTGTTTTTACATTGATCCATCTTGGGCATACCTGGGCTTTACCGATACTGCCACATATCTTTTTTGCAAGCGTACTGCTGGGAATACTGGCCTACAGATCAGGGTCACTTATCCCGGGAATTGTCGGGCACTCGATTCTTGATATATTTGACTACTCCGTATGGTGGACCGACATTACCGGTGGTTTTACTAAGCAAACAATCTTTAAAACAGGTATTGATGTTCATTTTATCGTCTGGGCTTTAATATTTGTATTGGCTCTTTTTGGATTCTTTGGGATGATTTTTAAGCTAAATGCTGAAGGCACAAAGGCAAATGCTTTTTTGAAGAGCTGAAGGTAAAAGGCGAAGGGTAAAAGGTTTAGGTGAAAGGCGAAAGGTAAAAGGTTTTTTTGGTAGATAAAGGCGGAAGGTTTATATTAACTTTCTTTATTTTCTATCAAGGTAAATTTAGCCCCTTCTCTTTCTACCTTTTTAATTCCCTCTAAAATATCAAAAAAATCATCCTTCGAATACGGGAACAACCGTAGGATATTTTTTACAATAAATTCCGGAACCGGATCAATGTGGTTTTGAAAGATAATTGGCCTGTTTAAATCCGCACGAACGTATTTACAATGTCCTTTTTCGTTTTTTATGAAATTACATTTGGCTAATTCCAGGAAAGATTCAAATTTTGAAATAGATATATTTCTTAAGTGCCTACCACTCATCTCAGATAGGAAGTGATATATCGGTTCTTGATTTGGATACACCAGGCATTCCTATCAAGTTTTTATAGGTTTCATTATCCTGCAGCAATTGTTCTTCTTCAGGAGCTTTTAATCGTTTTTTCTTTTTATTAGTAGTCCAGCCTAATCTTTCGAGTTCATCAAATATTGTTTTTTTATGAAGTGTGTATTTGATAAAATCCTCCAGTACGTGCTCAAATGAATCTTTTGCTTCGGTTTTAGAATGACCATATCCAGTTAAATCAAGCTCCGGGGAGTATTGGTAGGATATACCATCTTCTTCCCACAAAACTAAGGTAAGACCCACAGTTACTGCATGGTCCCCGTCCTCATAGTTTGCTTGAATAAATTGTTTTGCCATAAAGCGTGTATTACAAAAGTATACTATTATCGCACACTTACCATATGTGGTTACAGATAATATTTGTTTTGGTTACTTTATTACGTTAAAAAGACGACTTTGTTATCGTGTGTGAAGGGTATAATAATTCGCGTGGTTACTTCGAAAACCGGTCATCTATCGGTGGGCCACAAGCGACACACATGTGTCAGCTGGAGTGGATTAGTCCCGCCAACTTAAAAAAGCGGATGAAATTTTCTTAAATTCTCTATCAAGCATAGCTTCAGAATTAGATGGCAACTTTCTAATCAAATAATCAAAGGCCTCAATGTATCTTTCATTTACGATATTACTTTTAATCATTTTTAATAATTCGATCAACTGACTTTTAGAAATATCATTGCGAATTTTTGCCCTAATGTCGTATTTGGTCAATTCAGTTATGAATTCGGGGATAAAATCTTCTCTCATTAACATGAAAAATTTATTATAAAGAGGTTTGCCTTGAGGCGAAACTCCATTTTCATAATTTAATCCGCGGCCAATTCTACACTTGAGAATTGTGTGTATAAGATTAGATGAAACTTCTATCGGTAAATCCTTTGGTGTATTAAAGTAGGTCAAAATTTTGGTGATAATCGGAACCTCATGATAGTAATTATCATATCCGGCATTTGCCGAAATTAACTCCTCTGTCAATTCATTTAAGGCTATTAATTTTTCCGATTGTGTTCGAAAATTATTTCCTTTAACTATATCAAAGAATTCTCCACCTTTTTCGTATTTAAAATTATGTAGATTGTTGTTATACCCTTCTAAGGTGATTCCTATTTTTTGTTTGACAGCATCTTGTGAATACTCCCACAAGGTTGGCACAATTGAAGCAATATTTTTTCTCAGAGTTTGGGAAGTATCATCAGCAACGTACAAGCCAAATAATGTCAATATAATTCTACTACATTGATGAGTAGATAAATCCTTTATTTTCGGTAGAATGCTAGATATCTTAGATCGGTCTAACACGTTTACTTCATCTTTTAGATTGTCAATGAAAGCCTTGATTTGAATGGCAGCTTCGGAGGGTTGGTCTAATAACACGTCTTGAACGCAAGTCTGTAACCATCCCAATAATTCAAAGCCATTAATTGTGTAGTTAGTGGGATGTGAAATGCCTATGTCGTTTCTCATGTCAAGTATGTGAGAAAGCTTTTTATAGGTTGTTTCAGTGATTAATTCTAATTTCTTACTTGCATCTAGGAGTGTGATATCTTTGAGTCCCGCTAGATCTTCTTCTGATTTGTAGGCTTCTCTGAGTTTTCCTCCAACGGCTGCGTCATAAAACATAGTTAGACCGTAAGTAATCGCTTTGTTTCTAAGTGCTATTGTAACTTCATTCCACACAGCATTTAGTGAATAATCAAATAAACCAAAACCGGCCCCTACTACATATTTGGACAGGTAACGGGCGTCACGTTTTACTTCTTCCGGTAAACTCATTAAATATTCTGGAAGATTCTTATTTATAATGGCTCGTTCCCTATCTTCAGCAATTATGTTATCAGATGGTAATCCTAAAGAGTCTAAGAAATCTAAAATCTTTTTTACCGGAAGCTGAGTTATTTCATTATGAGTTACTTTGTATATATCGGCCATAGTTCTTAAATTACTTAAATAAGATAATGTATTTTATTAGATATTGTACAACCCTAAAAAGGAACATCATCCGGTTCGGCTAAATTACTAGCCAAAAAATCTTTAGTCATAATTTCGGTAAGAAATCTCTTAGCCTTGGCATCCTGAAAAATTATTTGATCCTTACTTTTCAATTTTAAAATAGTAGCAATATTTTGCTTTGCGGATTCAACCGGTGTCTCAAACAACGGCGCTACATTCAAAACCCTCAACTCACTACGAGAGTTTAAAGCCTGAGATAAGATGTTATTAACATACTCATCCGCATAGGAATAACCGATTATGATTATAATTTTAGCTTCATTCAAACACGCCTCCCGTAACTTCGAGGAATAATAAAAATAAGGATCTACCGAGGTCATTTTATGCTGAATTCCGAAAATCAGTTCAGGGTTCTGTTCTTGCCGATCGCTTTTCATCAATTTATTCCCATCAGTATACCAATCGATGGAACCATGTAACTTATACAAGTTGTAACTTTTTTCATGGTTATTCTCAAAGTTTGAATAATGCCATTCATTAGTGCCTTTAGTAAAGCCCAATTCTATTTCTTTTTCTTTGCCGACTACAGTTTCAAAGCACAAGTCATAATTAAGGGTAAATGCTTTGATTAAAGTGCCAATTTCTCCAGCTAATGTACTAAACGAAGTAAAATAACTTGCTTTATCGTAATTTCTTAACCCTACCCATTCATTCAATTGTTTTCTTATCAGTTTCTTGAATTTAGATATATTTTCAAAATTAAGACCTGCAAGATCAAGTAATCGGATGTTCCAGGTACCAATAAATGGGTACATGATGTTTCTTTCTCGTTCCTCTATTTGCGAGATAACAATTAACAGTCTTTCAACATTAAAAGGCTCATTAAATTTGCCCATTATGCCATCTGAATATTGAATACTGCTGCGCAAGTAGAAATAAAGGTCTTTAAATTGCTTCCAGTCATCATTCTGTCTCACTAAAGTTTCAATTTCCTCGACCATTTTATTGGAAATAGGAATTCCTGCTTCCAGGCTCGCTCCAGCGCCAAAAAGAAATATTAAATCTTCGCCTTTCATTTCCATGACACGGCTAATTTATAGGAACCAAGGTCTTTCATTGGAAAGGATTTTTTCATCATAGTTATCTAAATTTTCAAAAGCCTTTGTGTAGTTAGCAATCAATTGGGAATAATAAATAGAAATAGGTACAGATTTCGCATTAAAACCACGCCAATTTGCTCCGGAAAGATTTAACACATCCTGTAGGTATTTTCTTTCATCAATATTGTTGGTATTAGGCAGATTTAAGAATTGTATATGAACGGGATTGCCCAATCTTTTATCTACGACCTCCTTCCCATACAACAGGCCTTCGAACCAAACAAGATATTCATTCTTTGATAATTTAATAAAACTACTTTCGTAAGGCACATATGTATTATGAGTACTATATCCAAAAAATTTGTTTTCGAGGTTTATTTTTATGACAATAAATTCCATTTTAGAAACTTGTCCAATCGCTTTTGATAGCGCTTCAATTTCCTTTCTTTTAATTTTAAATGGCAAATGAAGCACACAAGAGGTATATGTATCATACCTGCCTGATTTTAAAAGCGTCACTAGATTATTTTCAAGTTTTTCAAGATAATGTGAGTGCTCGGTTTCATCAGCCAATACTTCTAAACTCTTATAAAGTCCGCTTGAATCTAAGCAAACACTGTATGCGAAATATTTTGAAATTTTATGTGTTATAGGATCAATTTTATGCGAGCTACCTATACCCAATATTAGGCAATTATTGTTACTAGGTTTAACGATCCAAGGGATACCTCCTAATTTGGAAAAGATTGCAAGCGCAACATTAGATGTAGACCACTTAAGTGAATTTTTTTCCCCTAAAGTTCTGTAATTAACCACTTGTAGAGGAATATCTTCTTTGATAAAATTGTATTTTAGAAAATAGTAATTTGCTGATGTAGTGGCTTTATTGTCTATATCGTGATCTTCCACGAAAACTCCAATAACTTTTTGACCAGCGATTTTGTAATTCTTTACTTCATTGACAATATTTAGCAACTCATCGTCGCCTTTGGAAGAAAAGCTAATTTGCTTAACATTAGTCAAACCAAATTTGATTTTAAACATAGCTTCGAAGCCGGAGAAAGTGCCCGGGTTAAGCTTACCCAATAGGCTTAAGTATAATTGATTTGCAAAAGATTTAAAGCGGCTTTCAAAAATAAAAACAAATATAACTTCGTCTTCTATTTTCCTATATGGCCCATAATTTCGTATTCCTTGAAATTGAGAATATGCTGAATTATTGACATTAAATAAATACTCTTTTTTACTTAAAAGGAAACTTGGGACCTCAGTTAACCTGTTAGAAACTGAAATATTAAGATTTGGACTAATATTTAATTGAGACCATGCAGAATACGAATTACTTATAAAATTTTGGATTAAATGGAATTTGTCTGAATAGTAATTTTTATTGCTTCGAAAATGGTCGTCTAAACTAAGACTCAATCGTTGTACCTGTTTATTAAATGCAACGCCTTCTTTTTTAACAAACTTGAAATCTATTAGAAATCCAAATTTATTCTGCTCTTCAAGAAAATATGGCGTAAGAAATACTATTCTATTACCCTCGTCCACCTCCTCAATTACAAATTCAATCTGTTCATCTGCAAATCGCTTGTAATGACTATGAGGATATAAAGAAATTGTTCCTTCAAGCGATTCGAGTAATTTTAACAATAAGAATTTTTTTGTAAGTCCAATATATTCCAATGCATTTACTTCAAACTGATCGAAATTTTCTTTCGGTTTAAATGAGATAACATAGCTTGTTTTATCTAATGATGCGTTACTCGCAACAAATGAATAAGCCATTTCTGATTTATCTATTTTGACATCTGCTTCCCTTGGCTTCCTATAAATACTGAAACTGAATGAATTATTTTCTATCGCTAAGAAATTTAATCTGATTTGAGCCATTTTTATTAAGGAATCTTTCTTTTATTAATCGTGATAGGTTAATGGTTAATTCAAGGTTTCTGAATTATCACTATGCAATATAAGAAGTATATCCCATCAGTTAATAAACTTATTTATTAACAATAGCAAAAATGTTATCTTTCTTTGTCATTGCGCTGTAAGTAAACATCACAACAATATCGTCCAGTATTTCTTCGTAATTGCTAGTTCTCTGGGGCGCTCCCCGTCAACAACCAAGTGGAGCTAGGGTATTCTCGTTTATCACTAATGCGGGTACAGATTACTTATGCCTGTAATCTTTGATTAATGCCTTCCGAATAAACTTTCCCAACACCGGTAGAAACGACTCAAACAAGAACGAGATATCAGACTTTAAAGCGCAGGATAAATTATACAACCCCGGCCAGCAAATATAAAAACCAGCAAAAATTTTTTTGGCAGCATTTTGTCAGTAAAAATCAGCGATTTTGAGCGAAAATAAATTTCAAATCAACTGATAATGAGTCGATAATAAAAAGTAAGGGCTCGTCGTGAACGTGAACAGTGAACAAGAAAAGGAGGTGAAAGGGCAAGGGTTAAGGGCGAAAGGTTGACTTTCTGGGTATGAAACTCTTGTCTTCTCAGAAAACCTTTTACCTTTCGCCTTTAACCTTTGGCCCTCCTCACAAAGGGATATTCCCATGTTTCTTCCTGGGGTTATTTACTACCTTATTTTCGAGCATCTTAAAGGCGTAAATCAGCTTTAATCGCGTTTCGGCAGGTTCTATCACTTCGTCAATAAATCCCCGCTCGGCGGCGCGGTAAGGATTGGCAAAAATTTCGGAGTATTGAAGTTCTTTTTCCTTCCATTTTGCTTCTTTGTCTTTGGCGAAAGTGATTTCGCGTTTAAATATAATCTCGGCTGCGCCCTTTGCGCCCATTACTGCTATCTCTGCAGACGGCCACGCGAAATTCATATCAGCGCCAATATGTTTTGAGTTCATCACATCATAAGCGCCGCCATAAGCCTTACGGGTGATCACCGTTATTCGGGGCACTGTTGCTTCACAAAATGCATAGAGCAATTTTGCCCCATTGGTAATAATCGCGTTCCACTCCTGGTCGGTGCCTGGCAAAAAGCCGGGTACATCTTCAAAAACCAATAGCGGTATATTGAAACTATCACAAAAGCGCACAAACCGGGCGCCTTTGGTAGAGGAATGAATATCGAGTACCCCTGCCAGAAATGCAGGCTGGTTGGCAACAATGCCAATACTGCGGCCTGCCAGTCGTCCAAAACCGACTACAATATTTTCCGCAAAACTTTTATGTACTTCTAAAAACGAACCCGTATCAATAACCTGGTCTATTATTTCCCTGATATCGTATGGTTGCGATGCGTTTTCGGGCATGAAGGTATTCAGGCTGGGTCGCAATTCGTTTTTAACCTCATAAGGTAATGCAGGCGCTTTATCCTCACAATTTTGAGGCATATAACTCAACAGTTTTTTTACATGCTGAATAGCCTCTATTTCGTTGGCACAGGCAAAATGCGTCACTCCCGATTTTGTAGCATGTGTAACAGCTCCGCCTAATTCTTCGGAAGTAACTATCTCATGGGTAACTGTCTTAACCACATTAGGCCCGGTAACAAACATGTACGAGGTGTGTTCAACCATTAAAACAAAGTCGGTTATGGCCGGCGAATAAACCGCACCCCCCGCGCAAGGCCCCATAATAGCTGAAATTTGAGGCACAACGCCTGATGCCATGGTATTGCGGTAAAAAATATCTGCATATCCGCCTAACGATACCACGCCTTCCTGTATGCGCGCACCCCCTGAATCATTTAAACCGACAACCGGCGCTCCGTTTTTCATGGCCAGGTCCATAACTTTGCAGATCTTTTCAGCATGAGTTTCTGAAAGTGAGCCGCCAAAAACGGTGAAGTCCTGTGAAAAAACATACACCAGCCTTCCGTTTATAGTGCCATAGCCGGTTATTACCCCGTCGCCGGGATATTTTTCTTTTTCCATACCGAAATCGGTCGACCGGTGTGACACCAGCATTCCAATCTCCTGGAACGATCCTTCATCCATTAAAAAATGAAGCCGCTCCCTTGCGGTTAGCTTTCCTTTTTTGTGCTGACTTTCAATCCTCGCCGGGCCCCCGCCTAAAAGTGCCTCTGCACGTTTTTGTTTTAATGAATCTATTTTATTATTCACAATTCAGTTTTATAAATGCAAGATGCTAAAAAAAGGACAAAGCTGAAAGAAGAAAGAAGGTAAAAGCTGAAACCTGCCTGCCGGCAGGCAGGGGTAAAAGGCGAAAGGTTTTTATGCATTCTCCGGCACAATCATATCAATTAATTCATATGGTTATATAAATCGGTCGGCCGGATTTAGTAAATTCGTTACCTAAACAGCTATCTTGACAATATACTACATCATATCACTTCTTGTCTTCCTTACGGCGATTTTCGCTTATATAAACGATCGGTGGATAAAATGGCCGCCTACAATCGGTATTATGATCATTTCGCTGCTTTGTTCCGTCCTGATCGCCATTTTGGGTAACCTGGTACCTCAATTTTCAACAAGGGCAATAGTATTTATTTCTCAAATCAATTTCGGAGATGTATTGATGAAAATAATGCTGAGCTTTTTATTATTTGCAGGTTCTTTACATGTCGATGCCAATAAGCTTCGAGGAGAAAAATGGCCCGTATTTGTGCTTGCTACGATGGGCACATTTATTTCCACTTTTTTAGTTAGTGTAATGGCCTATTACCTTTTTCAGCTTTTCAATATTCAAATACCATATGTCTGCTGCCTGCTATTTGGTGCCCTGATTTCTCCAACGGACCCAATTTCGGTAATGGGTATACTTAAACAAGCAGGCATACCCAAATCATTGGAA
>DASXMZ010000288.1:0-3781 GCA_036495385.1 Mucilaginibacter sp.
AGCATTGAATTTTTTTATATAGAACCCGCTTTTTTCGCGGAGGGTAAGGTTACTGATATCGCCTTTAAACAGGTGATTCTTCAGGTCCATGTTTTTTATTACGGCGCTAAAGTTTTTTACGTCGAGATCATCGAAGTTTACCTGTTTCATAAAGGTATCTACCAACTTATTCTTATACCTGAAATGAAAATTATTAATGGCAATTTTTTCGAACTCCATTTTCCAGGGCTTACCCGTGGCTGATGTTTTTGTGGTATCGGCAGACTTAAAATAATCGATAATAAACTGAAGGTTAGTGGTACTGTCCTTTTGTTTTTTCAAGTAAACCGAGCCATTGTCAAGTTGTATTAGCGAAAAGTCAATTTTCCGGTTTTTGATGCTGCTGAAAAGAGAAAACTCATTTAAATTCACGGTGAGTTTCGGCGTACTAAGCAGCGTGTCTTTCTGTTTATCCAGCACATAAAAACTATCAAGTACGACTGAGGAAAATGGCTCAACGTAAAGACTTTTTATATCAATTTTTGTTTGAAGTTTGTCAGACAAATACCCCGCCGCTTTTTTTGCAGCCCAGGTTTGCACCGGCTTATATTGGAAAAGCAATAGCAATATGCTAAATACCAGTAATATACCCAGTACTATTATTAACGCTATTTTGAGTAGTTTTTTAATAACTTTGCCGTTTAATTAGTGATTGAGTGAGTTAGCGATTTAGTGAGTTACTTAATTTCAGTGGATGATTTAACATCATTTATTTAATATAGTTCAACGATATAATACTATTAATTCAATCAAATCACTAACTCACTAATTCACTAACTCACTAACTCTACGTTACTTGTTAATTTTAGGAATCGAATCTTCTTGTGATGAAACCTCCGCTGCAATATGTGCTGATGGTGTAATATTAAGCAATATTATTGCTAATCAAACCATTGTACACGAAGCTTACGGAGGCGTTGTCCCTGAACTTGCGTCAAGGGCTCACCAGCAAAATATTGTCCCTGCCGTTGAACAAGCATTATTAAACGCAAAAGTAAGCAAAAATGATATTGATGCGGTGGCTTTTACACGTGGCCCCGGACTTTTAGGTTCGCTGCTGGTTGGCGTATCATTTGCCAAGGCTTTTGCGCTTGCCAGGAATATTCCGCTCATTGATATAAATCACATGCAGGCCCATGTGCTGGCTCATTTTATCGGCGACAACAAGCCTTCATTTCCATTTCTATGCTTAACGGTTTCGGGCGGCCATACGCAAATTGTTTTGGTAAAAGACTATTTTGATATGGAAGTAATAGGCCAAACCCTCGACGACGCCGCTGGGGAAGCAATGGACAAAACCAGTAAAATTTTAGGGTTGCCTTATCCGGGCGGTCCTTTGATTGATAAATACGCCCGTTTGGGTAATCCCAATGCTTATCAATTTCCTGAACCGCAAATACCAGGTTATGATTTTAGCTTTAGCGGATTAAAAACGGCCATTCTTTATTTTGTAAGGGATAAGGTGGCAGCAGATCCTGATTTTGTACAGAAAAACTTAAATGATATTTGCGCTTCTGTTGAAAAGCGCATAGCAACTATTTTGTTAAATAAATTAGCCAAAGCCGTAAAGGCTTATAATATAAAAGACATTGCGCTGGCAGGCGGGGTTTCGGCAAACACAGGTTTACGACAAGGCTTACTGACGTTGGGAGAAAAAAACAATTGGCGCTGTTTTATTCCGAAATTAGAATATTGCACTGATAACGCAGCCATGATTGCCATTGCAGGTTATTATAAATATTTAAAAGGCGATTTTGTTGGGCAGGAGATTACTCCGCTGGCAAGAATGCCTTTGGGTTCATAGTTGATGGTTCATAGTTCATGGTAGCTTCAGTTTGGCTATCAACTATGAAATCTTCGGCTATGAACCATTAACTATTAACCATGAACAAAAGAAAATGAACATTCCATCACTTATATTCTGGGCAGTTTTTGTACTGCCGCTTGTTGCGTTTTTGGTATGGCTGATGCGCCAGGACAAACGCAAAGGAGTTACCGGCCTTGTTGTATTGGCCATAATTGTTATCGGCGGTATAGTTTATATGTACCTGCAAACTAAAGGAAAATAGTAACCCCTAAATTAACGATCATCTAATTATGCAAAAATTTCCTGACCTTATTAATAATCAACTAGCATTAATGAGGACCGATGCACAAACGGGTCGTGCATTAGATGAAATGTTAAAATTGGTAATTAACGACGAACAAAAAGCATACACTGTTTTAAATAGCTATTATGATGCAGTACAACTTGCCAAATCGATTATTTTTCAGGAAAAAAATGTAGAATGCGTAATTTATAAAAGAAACCAGGAAGTACTTTTTACTTTCAGTGGTGTAATTGAAAACGCCTTTAATCTAGATTTTTGTATTCATCTTGAATATTATTTGTGCAGGACATTTTCAAATTCTCCTGATGTTGAAATTAACAGACTTGGGTGTCTCGGGGTGGATGTGCCTCACGAAAATCACCTTGCAATGGCAAAGGTTATAGAGACAAAAAAGATTACTGCAACGGCCTGGATAGAAGCTAACCGTGGAGATAGATACAATATGAAAATAAAGTTGGGTAAAAACTCTATCGACAAGTTCAAGAAAGGCCTAAGTTTAATTGATTGCCTGCCGAGTGAGGAATCTTTAGATTGGATAACCATTGATACCGACAAAAAAACTATTGAACTGCAACTGACATAAGCGACCGATTTCTGCTATCCAATAAACCTCTCCTTACAAATAAAAAACTCCCGAAATTTTAAAACTTCGGGAGTTTGATATTTAATCTTTCGCATCCATCAGCGAAATCATTTAATCCAATAAATCAGCGATCCTATTTACCGCCTGCCACTTGCATTGGGTTTACACCTGCAGATTGCCCGCGTGCAGCACCGCCTGCAGCTTTTTGCTTAAATACCTGGAATTTCGATGGTTCAGGCAGCTTGCCCCAATAGTTATTGGTTTCGTCGATGTCGCATGTTTCACGATATGGATCTACCAAAATAGAAGCAACTTCCTTATCCTGCACATAGAATTTTGATACGTGCTTTTCGTTAAGGCGCCAGATCTGTGCCGGAATACGGTCGATTTGTTTGGTGCCATCAGTATAGGTAAACTGCACGATGATAGGCATCACCAAGCCACCTTTATTACTGAAATTCAGCTCGTAGAAAAACTTATTAGCATATTTTGCTTTGTCGTCGTCTGTAAACGGTACGGGAGTACGATCAGCTGCCATGTTTTTCGCTTTTGTCATGTCCTTGAATTTAGAACTGTCGACAGATGCAAGGCCACGATCGTATTTCCAGTAAAAATCGCGTACAATAGTATCGCGGTCTACATAAAATTGTATTTTCTTATCCTCACGGTTCCTGATCTTTGAAATGTCGTCATAATTATTCACAATAGGAGCGGCAACTTTATTAGGATCGGGGGCACCAGGAAATCTTACCTGACCAAATTGCGGAAGCTTCCCGTTCAGATCCGCTTTTGCAACCTTTACAGAGTCAAGCGAAATATCGCATGGGTCTGTTCCGTAGAACCAGCCTCTCCAAAACCAATCCAGGTTTTCGCCGCTGGCGTCTTCCATTGTTCTGAAAAAATCAGCAGGTGTAGGATGCTTAAATTCCCAGCGTCTTGCGTATTCTTTAAAGGCAAAATCAAATAACTCGCGGCCCATAATGGTTTCGCGCAGGATATTCAATCCAGTAGCAGGTTTTGTATAGGCGTTCGGTCCAAAACGTACTAT
>DASXMZ010000289.1:0-6359 GCA_036495385.1 Mucilaginibacter sp.
ACGATACAACGCACCCGCCCGCCGGCTGGCCAAATTAATTATAGCTGAAGGTGCGGCTAGGGCTCTGGAAGTGTATAGGAATGAACGGAAAAAGGATAGCACGCAGACTATAAACGAACGGGACATGAACAATTTGGGCTATACGCTTATCCGGTTGAATAAACTTGATGATGCGCTGGCGGTATTTAAACAAAATACCGACGATTTCCCGGAGTGGTGGAACGTATGGGATAGTTATGCCGAAGCATACATGGACAAAGGTGACAAGGAACTCGCGATAAAATATTACCGAAAATCACTGGAGCTGAACCCCGGGAGCGAAAATGGAAAAAAGATGCTGGCCCAGCTGTTGGAGAAAAAATAGAGACTAATTAAACTCAACGCTAATCTTCATTTTCTTTCTTTACACCTTTAAGCAAAGCATAAATCGCCATCGCATGCCCGTGACCTAATTCAAAGTCCTGTTTTAGCCAGCCCACTATATCGCCTGCCTTAGTTCCCGGTTTGAGTTCGCCGTTTATCGAAAAACCTTTTTGTTCAGCCAATTTTCTAAAGTCGTCAGGGCTTTTACCTGTTTTACTTTTAATGTTATCGAGATAGGCTTGAAATGACATTTGATTTAATATTTATGGTTTATTGCTTTTGATGGCTCGGCATTGGTTTGCGGCAGAATGATAAATCGTTACTAAAATAAGATTATATTCGTAATAACTGGTTATGGCAGATTTGGTTTATTCTATAGATTTATTTTTATAGAGCATATAATAGAGCATATAAAAGCTATGTAGGTGTTATCGGGGCGATCGGTGTCGGATTGCTTCAAGTACATTTTATGAAGTTACCGGGCACAGATAGCAGGCATTTTTATTTGTATCTTACGCATGACCATTATGACCAATAATTTATTGACGTTAAATACCTGTTTGGATATATTGCTCGGTGTAAGTGTTGGTGACGCTATTGGAGTACCTGTGGAATTTAAAAGTCGCGAAGAAATGAGAAAAAATCTGGTCGTCGACATAACCGGCTTTGGGAGTTATAATTTACCTCCAGGCACATTCTCAGATGATAGTTCATTAACATTCTGCCTAGCTGAAGCACTTGTTTCGGGATATAATTTAAACACTATTGCCCAAAATTTCATCAAATGGCGCTATGGCAATTACTGGACTGCCGCTAATGAAGTATTTGACATTGGAATAACTACACAAAACGCAATAAATAGATTGCTAGAGGGCGTGAGACCAGATTTGGCAGGAGATTATGATACACGTAGCAATGGCAACGGCTCGTTAATGCGTGTTTTACCGCTATCGATTTATTTGCATGATAAGCAAATTGACGAACGGTTTAGAATTGTCAGAGAGGTTTCGTCGATTACTCACGGACATATTCGATCATCAATAGCTTGTTTTTACTACCTGGAATTCGCGCGGGGCTTGCTTCAACAAATAGATAAATATGAAATATATGAATCACTACAGTCAACTATCTCTGAATTTTTAGATTTACTTTCCATTAGTCCGGAGGAGAAAAATATATTTAATAGGTTATTAATCGATAAAATTGATTTGATCGAAGAAGATCAGATAAAAAGCAGCGGTTATGTGTTGCATACTTTGGAAGCAAGTATTTGGTGTTTACTGACTACGAACAATTATAAAGACGCTGTATTGAAGGCGGTCAATTTGGGAGCTGATACGGATACAACTGGCGCGGTGACGGGTGGATTGGCTGCGTTACTATATGGACATGAGTCTATACCACAGAGTTGGCTTGCGCAGTTGGCGAGGAAGACAGACATTGAAGACTTAGCTTTAAGAATGTCATTGGTAATTAATTAGTTGCAGGCTGTAAATCATAAAAATAATCGAAGTCTTTATTTTTATACAAATCCTCTTCAACCTTTATGACCCCCACAAATAAAATACTTTATTTGCTCATCTCCTTTAAACCGTTTATTATTGGTTACCAATAAAAAACTCTAACCCCATGATCGACTACTCCCTCAAAAAAGCACCTTTAACTATTGCGCTTTGCCTGCTCGCAACCTTGTTGTTTGCCCAGCAAAAACTATCACCGGCAAAGGAAATTAAATATTGTGTCGCCCAGGCAGATATCACATTGAAAGGAATCCCCAATGCCGATAAAGATATGCCGAGGGCAATTGAAAATGGTTCGAAGGAGTGGAATTATGTAAACTATCGTGATTGGTGCAGCGGTTTTTGGTCGGGGATTTTATGGAAATTATATGAGGCAACCGGCGATGATAAATGGAAAATAGCTGCCGATAAATATACGCGCGAATTAACGCCATTATCAAATCATAGCGGTTTTGACCACGACCTCAGCTTTATCATGTTTAACAGCTTCGGCAATGGATACCGTCTTACAAAAAACCCCGACTATAAACCGGTAATTTTAAGATCGGCCGATTCATTGGCTACCCTTTTTAATCCAAGGATTGGGACTATTCTTTCCTGGCCGGGCATGGTTAAAAGAAAAGGCTGGCCGCACAATACAATCATCGATAATATGATGAACCTGGAGCTGCTGTTTTGGGCGTCGAAAAATGGGGGTAGCCAAAAACTATATGATATTGCGGTTAAACATGCCGAAACCACCATGCAAAATCACTTCAGGCCCGACTACAGCGCTTATCACGTGGTAGTTTATGATACAGTGACTGGTAAAAAGATTAAGGGCGTAACAGCGCAGGGCTATGCTGATAATTCAATGTGGGCGAGGGGACAGGCATGGGCAATATATGGTTTCACCATGTGCTATCGCGAAACTAAAAAACCTGAGTTCCTTGATTTTGCACAGCACGTAGCTGATACGTACTTAAAAAGATTACCCGAAGACAAAGTCCCCTTTTATGATTTTGATGACCCAAGCGTCCCTAATGTTCCCAAAGACGCTTCGGCAGCCGCGATTTCAGCTTCGGCATTGTTGGAGTTATCACAATACGCGCCCGACAAAGTGAAGGCTGCCAATTATCGCAAACAAGCTATCGAAATCCTGACATCGCTTTCTTCAGCAAACTATCAAAGCAGGGATGTGAACAGTGCATTTTTGTTGCATTCCACAGGCAACAAACCGGGCAACGGAGAAATCAACGTTTCTATTATCTACGCCGATTATTATTACCTGGAAGCATTGATGAGGCTTGAGAAGTTGGAGAAATAAGGATTGAGTTGGTCTTGAGAAAGAGTTACAAGTGTTCGAAAGACAAAGTAGCACATTTAAATTCTTTCCTGCAGTTTTAAGTTCGCCAATAAAATAAGCCCGGTATATGATGACGCTTCCTCCGTCAGCAGAACAGCTTCGGGCAAAGCTGAAAAAACAGCAGGCCTGTGAAGTGGGCGAGGGCATAGCAACTTTTTGCGTGCATGGTAATAAAGCGATAAGGTAGCCCGGCAAAAAGATTGCAGCCCAGCTGTTTTTCCAGCTTGTGTGCAAAGGCCCTCGGTAGCAAAGAAGCATTTCGGCTGACACGGTTTATTCACTGTTTGTTTGTTTTAGTGGCGTTCATGAGATCGCTGCGCTAAGTCTGGTTACTTTTGCCAAGACAAAAGTGACTAAGCCTCCGCGGCTATGAGCGGGATCATCATTAAATGAAGTACGAATATTTGATTCGGTCGAATTAGTTTGCGTATTTAATCTTTATAACCAATTTCTTCACAACATCATATCCGTCAACTACGATATTGGGGCGGTGTGCATCGTTGGGAAAAAACAGGAAAAATTCGTCGGGAGTTGCGGTATAAAATTTCCCTTTTGCGGTATAATGTGCAATATCTTTTGACTCGTCGTAAGGTGCGGTAACGGTTGTTTCAGCTAATGGTGATATGCCGATTTTTTCTTGTCCGGTAACTACATATTGCAGATCAATGTATTTGCGGTGCGATTCCCAGGCAGACTGTTCAAAAGTTTTTGAAGGAGCTTCGGTTACTGTAGCATAAACGTTATCACCGTCTATCACATATTTGCCAGGCGCAAGGTCTTTTAAATTTTTGTCGCGCATAAACGTAAAGGCTTTGTCCCAATATTCTTTGTTAGTGTGATATTGTTTGGCAAACTCAACAGCATTCACAGAGCTGCTAACATTTAATTTTAGGCCATTGCTCCATTCCCTGCTTTTAACCCATTTCTTAGCGTCCTTTTCTGTCCAATCTTTGCCGGTTTGCCGGATAACCATACCGGTACTGATTATAAAAAGCAGGAAAAATATAAAAGGACTTATTTTGTATGCTATAGATGTTTTCATAGGAAATACTGTTTTAAGAGTTCCTGGTTTTCAATAAACAATATTAAAACTATATTTTCAATTTATCAGCTCAAAATTGTAACATGTTAATTAACGAGTATGTATTTTAGCATCAAATTATAATCTAAATTTCTACAGCCTTGAAAGTAATACACAGCGTACACCCCGACGACTTTAAACATTATACTACATCCCTCATCAGGGAGCGTTTTCTGCTTGAAAATTTGGTACAGCCAAATAAAATAAATTGTGTGTACACCCTTTACGACAGGATGATAGTCGGCATTGCGAATCCAGTTGATCAGCAGCTTCAACTGGAAAATTATCCCAAACTGCGTGCCAATTACTTTTTAGAGCGCAGGGAAATAGGCATTATTAACGTTGCTGGTAATGGTGCCGTTATCGCCGATGGTAAAACGTATAAACTTAAAAAACTTGATTGTTTGTACCTGGGAAAAGGAACTAAACAGGTAATCTTTTCCAGCGACAACGTCAGCCAGCCTGCGATATTTTACCTGTTGTCGGCTCCTGCACACGCCGTTTTGCCGGCTACGTTAATGACAAACGACGAAGCTATAAAAGTAACCCTCGGACATGCATCAACGGCTAACTATCGCACCATCAATAAATACATTCATTTGGATGGGATTAAAAGTTGCCAGTTAGTGATGGGGCTTACCATTTTACACACTGGCAGTATTTGGAATACCATGCCAGCGCATGTGCATGACCGCCGCATGGAGGCTTATTTTTATTTTGATTTACCAGAAGGGAATCGGGTGTTTCATTACATGGGCGAAGGCCAGGAAACAAGGCATATTTTGGTGAATAACTACGATGCCGTTGTTTCGCCCCCATGGAGTATACATGCTGGCAGCGGCACTGCAAGCTATAGTTTTATATGGGGCATGGCAGGTGAAAATCTTGACTATACGGATATGGATCCGGTGCCGGTGAGTGAGATGAGATAGGTGATTGAGTTGGGATTAGCATAGCTCTTCTCGCCTCACCCCAACCCCCTCTCCAAGGGGAGAGGGGGTTAAAAAGTTAAAATCTAAAAAAGCGAAGCTAAAGTCCTCTCCTTTGGAGAGGATTTAGGTGAGGCAAATAAATTCAATAACCAAATGAAAAACATAATTTCAACAGCCGCCATATTTATTTTAACAACCACCTTTTTCAAAGCGAATGCCCAAATCGTAATGCTTGATTATTATTTTAATCACGAAGTGCATACAAATAAATCCGGGCAAGAGGTGCGTTTTCATTACATGTGGGAAGACACCACCGGCACCGGTTTTTCGCTATTAGGGACTGCCTTTAAAAACCATGGCGCCAAACTAACCTCACTCGATAAAGCACCCACCGCCGATAATTTAAAAGGTGCAAATATTTATATCATCGTAGATCCTGACACAAAAAAAGAAAGCCCGCATCCTAACTATATCGAAAAAAATGACATCGATGAAATAGTAAAATGGGTTAAAGCCGGAGGGGTTTTGGTTATGCTGGCTAACGATAGCGCCAACGTGGAATTACCGCATTTTAACCATTTGGCCGCACGTTTTGGAATGCACTTTAACGACGACTTACAAAATCATGTAATCGATGACAATCACTTTGCTGATGGTGCAGTTATCACCACGGGAAATCCCATCTTTAAAACTGCTGGTAAAATCTATATGAAAGATGTTTGTTCAATCAGCTTAGCCGGCCCGGCGCATCCAGGATTGAGAAATAATACAAATGCGGTAATAATAGCCATTGCCAAATATGGCAAAGGAACCGTATTTGCAGTTGGTGATCCCTGGCTATATAACGAATATACCAATGGCCGATTACCTGCAGGTTATGAAAATGACAAAGCTGCCAACGACATAACAGAGTGGCTAATTAAACAAATACCTTAGACAGGTAACTCAGACTTACGAAGTTCAAAAACTTCGTAAGTCTGAAAAGTTATTTGCGTTGAGTTTTATTGATGGATCGAATGCGTCCAGGTCCAATTGGTATTATTCTCCGCAGGTACATACTTTTTCTTATACCGTTGAAAAATAGCATCGTCCTGTTTTTTACCGTTTAAAATGAATTC
>DASXMZ010000290.1:0-2092 GCA_036495385.1 Mucilaginibacter sp.
GGTTTTACTTTCCCTATGGCTTCTATTTGCCGCTGACCGCCTGCAGCTCCGGGAATGAACAGCACACGGCTGCAGGATTGGCCTGGATTACCCACATACCTTACCTTTTCGATGTTAAGTTTTGATTTGACATGTGCTACCAATGCTTTCAGCGATGTATGAGGCACGGTAATGATGTTGAGCATATTCGGATCGGCGTATTTATCCCAGCCCAATTGGGCAAGCACCCCTTTGGTTACTCCGTCGGGCACCAGGCGATGTATATAGTCGTGATTCCGCCAAACTGCAATACTATGCTGTTTTAGCAGATCGGTCTTGTAGCGGTAAACATCATCATATTGCAGCCATGAAGTGTTATCAGCATGGTTGTAAAACGTTGGTTCGTGAGCAATTATAAAGTTAGCATCCAGGTCAATAGCTTTACGTATCACAGCTATAGTGGCAAACATGGTGGTTACTATTCCTGTTACTTTAGTATCGGGGCTGCCTGCCTTTAATGTATCAACCGTATTTGTTAACGCCCCTCCAGGCACATCTTTTATAAACAGGTCCATTATCTGCTGTACCGTATAAGTTTCGTCCGTTCTAACAAAGCTTGCCGCTCCGTTTAACAAGGGCGAATACAACAACACGCCTGCGCCAACGGCTGCTGAAACATTATAAATAAACTTTCTGCGGGTAAAACCGGAATAGCCGTCGGCCGGTTTTTTTTCGGAGGTTATAATTTCAGGGGTCATAACTGGTTGAGATTTGATTTAAATCGCTTATTAAAGGTAGCTAATTTTATAAGAAATATAAAGCAAAAGACCATCGAAGCCCATAAGCAACCGTTTGCCGAAACAAACGTCGTTTTATTCAATCAAATGGGCATCGGTAAAAAAGCTGGATTATTTGACCAATGGCATTAATTAGTTGACCTAGGGAAATTGATAATCGCAGGGAGTAAGTATCTTTGATTATTATATCTAACTACTTATAAATTAAGACTTAAACATTCATAAAAATGAAAAACCATACCGCCGCTTTAGAAAGTCAGTCTCCTTCAGGGCAGTTTCCGACGTTCGGAAAAATACCTGTGGCTAAAATCAACTATCTCGATCATTTGAAGGTACTGTTAACCATATTAGTGGTGCTGCATCATGCCTTTATAACTTATGGAGCTCCGGGCGGTTGGTACTTTCAGCAAAAAAGCACACAAATGGTCGCGCTTTTTCCAATGACAGTTTTTGTTGCGACAAACCAGGCTTTCTTTATGGGTTTTTTCTTCTTTATGTCTGCTTTATTTGTTGAACCGTCCTACCAAAAAAAAGGCAGCGCAAAGTTTCTTTTCGATCGTCTTAAAAGATTAGGTATACCGCTCGTATTCTATTCGTTGGTGTTGTCGCCGGTTCTAAATTATACCGTTGAACATTACGGTTACGGGCGGCATCATTCTTTTATTGAATATATGCAGGGGTACCATCACTGGATCGATTTTGGTGTACTTTGGTTTGTCGCCGCTTTGCTCATTTTTAATTTGTTGTATGTTCTTTTTAGAAGCGTTCCCGGTTTCAAACTAAACATAAATTATGATTTTCCCTACGGCAGGCGATTGATCGTCGGCGGGATTTCACTTGGCCTGTTTACTTTTTTAACCAGACTCATATTCCCGGTTGGATGGAGCCTTTCTCCGTTCGGTTTTCAGCTCGGCCATTTCCCGCAATACATTTTACTTTTTATAGCCGGGATTATCGCTTCAAGAAATAAATGGCTTGATCAACTGGATCTTAAGAAGGGAAAAACTGCAGCCTTCATTGCAAGGCTTTTGATCTTAATTATATTACCCATTTTATTTATTATTAGCGTAATCTATAAGATCCCGGGAAGCTCTTTCAGTGGAGGGTGGAATGTAATATCGCTTAGCTACTCCTTATGGGAACAAATAACCGGGCTATTAATTATAGCAGCTTTGCTAAGTATTGCTAAATTTAAATGGAATAACTATTCAACATTTTGGAGCAGGTTATCGGCCAGCGCTTTCGGGGTTTATATTTTTCATCCGGTTGTATTAATAAGTCTGTCATTGCTGGTTCAGTCACTCAATATCGAACCT
>DASXMZ010000291.1:0-8858 GCA_036495385.1 Mucilaginibacter sp.
TAAACCCATATTCACATCAATTCAGCGATATTGATGTAAGTCATACACGCCTGGTGTCGCAGTCTGAAGATTTTTTCACATTATTTGATTTCTCGGCAAAATGGGACGTAGTTCCAAGTATGCTTACGCAGGATCACGATAGGGTTATAAAAGGTTTCAGAGGTCTGGCTACGGCTTTTAATATCGACAAACTTAAGCCCGGTGTCACTATTTTGGGTGAACTGAAAAGCGCCAATGAAGCCAAATACATACACGGAGAATTTGGTAAAGGGCAATGGACCTTTTACGGGGGGCACGATCCTGAAGAGTACATGCCAAACCCAAATAAACAGTCAACCGACCTCTCATTGCATCCTAACTCGCCCGGTTACCGGCTTATATTAAATAATGTATTGTTCCCTGCAGCGAGGAAGAAGAAGCAGAAGACGTAGAGAGTTTGCAGTTTGTAGTTGGCGGTTAGCACGGATGTTGAAAAAGCCAACTGCTAACTGCCCACCGCAAACTAGTTATAAAACGTCCACGACAAACCAAGTTTAATGAGATGATCCATTTGCGGGTAGCGATTAACAGTATAAAATCCGGGGCTAAGCAGGCCCTGGTTGGCATAATCGTACATTACAAAAAAGTTGGTCCGCTGCAGCGTAGCTTTTAAAAATACAGTCGCTATTGGGTATGATGAGAAAGTAATGTTTGGTCCGTTGTAGAACTGGCCTATGCCCGGAGCATATGATGGAGCCTCATAAGGTGTATTATAACGAACATTAACGCCGACATTGGTAAACAAAACATTAAACAAAACCGCTTTGTAGTAAACGCTGGTATAGCTATAAAGCTCAGGTGTACGCAAGGTGTTTTGGTAGTCGGTTTTTTGATAAACCACAAACTCGTCGAGATGCCATTTTCGCCAGGATAAGCTCTTACCCAAACTCACTTTAATCAGATTTATAGGCGAACTCAACTGTGTCGGTGTGGCATCAATTCCGCCGGGTTGCGCTTCAAAATATAAATAATCAGACACTAAAAAATATTCTGCCTTTAAATCAAACTTTAGTACATCATTTATATAATGAAAAGATACACTATTGGTCTTTTGGTTGTTGAATTTATTATGGAAAATAAAATGGTTGGATATCCAATCGGTATAAACCAACGGGGGTGAACTGTTTTGCGAATACCCCTCAAATATTATTCTACCTGCTTTTTTTCCGCCCGCGAGGATAAGTTTAGCATCGTATAAAAAATCGCCTGCATCGCGACCCGCGGCAATCTGCTGAAAGTCGCCGTCGAGGCCAATCCTATCGCTAAAACGATAGCTAAATTTAGCTTTAAGCGTGATATCCTGGAAAGATTCGCCCTGCACTTTTAAAGGCAGGTTAACTTTATTGCCGTACTGATTTAAGGTGGTGTCGCTCACATACTGGGAATAACTATAATAATCCTGGGCGATGCCCACATCGAGCTTCATTTCGTTTTTTACAAAACTTACTGATTTGCTTCGGAGATAGAAACTGTAGGAGAACTCATTTTGCAGGTGTCGCACCGTTAGCGAGTCCCTCGAATAATTGGAGCTAAAATAATAATCGGGGAAAACATGGTAGATATCAGCATCGTTCTGTATAAAATTATACTTACGGCTATTATAATTAAAGGTATAAGCAACGCGCTGTGTTGGCAATATGCTTGAGCTGTTTCCCGTTCCCCTTTTGGTGCTGTCAATATGACCTATATAGTAGAATTGCTTTACAAACAATCCTCCTCCTGCCCAATTTTCCCACGTACTTGACAAACGTACTGGTTCAGTAGTTTTATCTATCGAACCGGTTACATAAATAGAGTCATTTCGTATTGAACCGGTTTCAGGAGCTTTTAAGTTGTTATAGATAAGGTTAGCCAATAAATTATACCGCTTATTTTTTGATTCGTACCAGGCAAAAGCGGCTGCATTTACGTCACTTACATTTTGCGTCAACACGGCATTATTGCTGTAAAACCCTTGTGAGCCGATAAAATTCAGATTAAAGCCCACATTGAGCTGGTGATTCACATTTTGTGAATGCGTCATTTGAAGCAGCTGCTCTTTTAGTCCGCCGAACACAAATGAGATGTCGGTATACGGAACGCGCGCCCGGTAATAATAAATATCCTGGGGATTTAACAGGTAAGGATCCAGTGCGTGCAAACCAGGATCAAACCCTATAGTCTGAGACGGCTCAAATAACAAGCTCCGTGCAGAGGTGCCGGTATTACCCAAAAAGATCTTAGGAGTTTGAGGCTGGTTAAGCGGACTATAATTTTCGAAATTTACCAGGCCCGTGTCAAGGGGTAACAGATGCGTGCTATCCCTCAATAACCGCTCATTAGTAACCCTGATAAATTTAGAGTTAAAAACAACCGAATCCCTTTTCCTATCCGTGCGTTTTCTCAGCGTGTCCATCATTTGATCGTCAGTCAGCTGCTTTCCGGATGTTCTGCCGGTATCACGTAAATTTGGCCGATAGTTGGGATTATTAGGATTATTAGGATTATTCGGGTAATTGGGGTTGGTAGGCTGTTGTGCGAAAGCTGCCTGCACGCAAACGCAGATCAATAATAACAGGAAATATTTCAAATAATCTGGCATCAAAAACCGGCTATCAATTCTTTAAGTATCAATGTCATTTTGGGTTCCGCTTCATGGGCCACCTCCAATATTTCTTCAACAGACACCGGTTGCAGCACCTCCGCGAACCCTTCATCAGTAAGTACTGATATTGCAAATACAGGCAAGCCCATATGGCTGGCCACAATTACTTCGGGAACAGTACTCATACCAACTGCATCGCCCCCAATAATCCGCAAATATCTGTATTCTGCTTTTGTTTCAAGATTAGGGCCTGTTACCGCAACATAAACTCCTTTATGGCATATAATATTGTTTGCTTTTGCGATACTTAACGCTTTATCAATCAGGTTACGTTTATACGCCTGGCTCATGTCCGGAAAACGTGGGCCAAGTTCAATTTCATTTCTTCCGATAAGTGGATTATTGGGCTGCAAATTGATATGATCTTCAATCACCATCAGGTCGCCCTTTTTAAAGTCTGGATTTAGCGAGCCACTGGCGTTAGAGACAAAAAGGATTTTTATACCCAGCATTTTCATTACCCGAACCGGTAACGTGATCTGCTGCATGCTATAGCCTTCGTAATAATGCAAACGACCCTGCATCGCAACGACCTTCACCCCAGCAAGCGTGCCAAAAATTAACTTACCTGAATGGAATTCCAGTGTCGAAATTGGAAAATCAGGGATATTGGAGTACATCAGTTGTTTTTCAGCTTCAATTTCGTTTACCAGGCCGCCCAGACCGGTCCCTAATATAATACCCACCTCGGGTTCAAAATCGCCGATGCGACTTTTAATGTATGCTGTGGAGTGTTGTATGCTGTCTAACATATTCAATAATTAATTGATCCAACCGTTGCCCGCTGTCATTTAAAAATTCAACCCTTATCGGTATAACGAAAATAGGCAACTGCAATTTAAGCCAGAATTCCTCTAAACGCTGTGCATCTTTTTCTGTTGTAACAATTATTTTTTTTTGTGATGCACAGGCCGAAAATTCATCGGCAAGTTTAGTGATATTTTTTAAGCTAAATGGATGATGATCGGGATAATTATGATGAATGATATTTGATGTGAGTCCGCTTAAATGTTGCAGCAAAGGTTTTGCATTGGCAATACCTGTTAACAGGAATACGGTGGTACCGCTATCTATTACCAGGTTTGCCGGTTTACCTTCCAAAGAATGAAGCGGTTGATAAGTTATTGATGAAAAAAATAGATGCTGGTAGGGCAGGGGCTCAATTCTTTGAGCAACCATAACTTGCGCATCTGTTGTAAGTGCAGGCGGGCATTTGGTAACGACCATTATGTTGGCACGCCAACGCCCGCTAAAAGGTTCGCGCAAGTTACCGGCCGGTAGCAAAAAATGAGGTTCGTTTATACGATTGTAATCAAATAACAAAATACTTAAGCCCGGTTCAACCGCCCGGTGCTGGTATGCGTCGTCCAGGATAACCAGGTCATGAGCGGGCAGTAATTGTTTTATCCCCTCAACCCTTTTCTCGCAAACAGCTACCGTAATGTCCGGGAATTTGTGTTTAAACTGGGCGGGCTCGTCGCCTATTTCGTTAGTGAGTGGTGAGTGGTGAGTGGTGAGTTGTGAATATTGTCTCTTGTCTGTTGGTTCTTGATTCTCCAATTCCGCAACAAGGTATCCCTTTGTTTTTCGGCCATAGCCGCGGCTTAGGGTTGCCAGTTTGTAATTGTCTTTAAGTAAGCGGATAAGATATTCAGTCATGGGGCTCTTGCCAGCACCGCCAACGTCAAGGTTGCCTACGGATATGATGGGTTGGCTAAACTTATAGCTTTTAAACGCACCCGCATCATAGCACCAGTTACGGATAATAACCACCAGGCCATAAAGTAATGAAAACGGTAATAAAAGCCAGCGCAGGTATTTCATGTTGGCTGTAAAGATAGGAAAAGTGGTTAGTTCATTGGATCATTAGTTCAAGAGAGCATTTCTCTTCACCAACAGTTATTATTCAGCAATATCTAATATATTTAACGACTTAAATCTTTAAAATGAAAAAGTTTTTCTTAATCATATCAATAATATTAATAGCCTGTAATTCAAATAATAATAGCGCTACAACTAAAAAGAAGAAAAATGTAATATTCCCTTTCATCGATACTACTTTTACCTGAAAAGGTATTGAGAAGGAAAATATACCTCTAAAAGTCCGATTTAAGCAAATGGCCCCTACCTTATTAAAATACGAATATGAATTTTATATTGGCGCAGGAGGGCAAGACCACACTGAAAAAGAATTTGAGAATAATTGTCACATAGTTGATTTTAATAATGACGGTTTAGATGATGTTATTTATACTGGTAGTACAGGTTCGGAGGGTAGAGTAGTAATTGTTTTTTTAAATACCGGAAATGGATTTAAAGAAGTATTGAAGCAAGAACAGGATATTGTAAAATTGGATTTTAAAGACAATAAATTATTCAGGCTTTATATTAAAGACAAAGGTTGTTGTGATGCATGGATTGATTTTAATCGAATTTACCAGGTGGATTATATCGACAAAATTCCCCAATTCAATACTATCTATCTAACCTCAAATCTGCATATTGCTCGTTTTCCCAAGAAATATTTAAAAGAGCCAATCTATTTTGAGGTATTGCACGACAATTACAAAATGCATTTGGAACCAAGGATAGACGACACGATAGCAGACGATTTTACTTTTCCGGGAAGTAGTTTTAAAGCCAGCAATAATGTTGATACACTAATAAAAGGCACAAAAGGGAGGGCTATCGCAAAGCAATCAGATAATACCGGGCGGGTATGGTGGTTGGTTGAGATTGATTCAAGTTATAAAGATTACGGTAATTTGTTTTATGAACAACAAGGTGACACCATACATACGGCGAGTAAAATAGGATGGATAAGCAGCCGATATGTAAAAAAGATCAACGAATAGCATTCTACTTTTCGGCGAAACACAAATCGAAAGCTAAGTCGCCCATTACTTAAATAAAATTCGTAAATTTGATTCATGAGCGTGCAATACCTATCTGACGAAAAAGGGCAAATTGTTGCTGTGCAGGTTCCCATCAAAGAGTGGGAATTGCTTAAAAGCAAGTACCCAGAGCTTGAAGTGGTTGATACCGTTTTGCCTGATTGGCAAAAAGACCTGATCGACGCCCGGTTGAATTCTGTTCGGAATAATCCGGAGCGCATTTTACCCATAGATGGCTTGATTGCCGAACTTGATCGCATCCAGGATTAATACATGACCTGGAAATTAACTTATTATGATGAAGTAGCGTTTGACGTCCGGGATGCCAAGAAGTGGTATTTTAAACAGCAAAAAGGATTAGAAAAACAATTTGCCGAAGACGTTAAGAAATGCCTGAACCGTTTACAAAAAGATCCCTTGCATTATGAAGTAAGATATCGACAGGTAAGAATAGCCTATTGTACAATTTTTCCGTACGCGATTCATTTTTATACCGACGAACCTGCCGAGCAGATAGTCATTATCGCTATTGTCCATCAACATCGCAATCCCGCAGTCGCAAAAAACCGATAGAAAATTTGTTTACTCGCGTCGGAAGCCTGACAACCTGCGTAAACTAATTTACGCCGATGTTCAAGTAGAAGCTTAGGTTACGATCGCCGCATCCCGAAAATCCTTAAATCCTGAAAATCCTGATTCTGACTACTTAATTATCTCCGCCACCTTCAATAATTTCTCATCAATCACGCCGTCAACAACTGAAACATAATAAGCATTGTTCTTATCATTTATCGCCACGGTCCTGGCATATTTCTCGTTTTCAAAAACTACACCAGCAAGATCGTCGACTGCATAGCCTGGCGATAATTTGCCTTTCAAGATATTATCAAAATATAGCGGTTTGCGCATGGGTTCGCTATGATAATGCGGGCAATGACTTGTTTCAATAAAGCCCAGGCAATTAACAATGGATAGCTCTTTCGGCCGCGAATCGGTGGTACCTGCCTGGAACCAGCACAAAGAGCCGGCGCTGCCGCCTGACAGTACAATCCCTTTATCATAAGCCGCCCTTAACACAGTGTCAATACCCTGCGCATGCCAGATAGCCATCATATTCAGCGTATTCCCGCCGCCAACCACTATCGCATCCATGCTAAGCAGACTTTCTTCAAAAGTTTTTGTAGTTGTAACCGAATTTATAAACGCCAATTGGATGTGGGGTTTTACCGGAAGGTATCTGCATGCCGCATACCACGCTTCAATTGTCTGGATACTGTCGCCAGTCGCAGTGGGCATGAAACAAATGTTCGGTATCTTCTTTTTGGTCAGTTTGGCCACATAGCGAATAAATTGCTTATTAAAGCCACCGCCATAAGCGAAAATTGTCCTGGTTGTCAGGTTTTTATCAGTTATCTGTTCCATTTATATCAAAATAATGCCGGGAATAAAATGGAAGTGCTTTTTATTTAGCGTAGATGGTATGAAGATATTGGTATCGAAAATCACCATTTGGTAGGCCAGGCTTTATCTCTGATTTTATCAATGGATGGAAAATCAGGTGCTGAGCCAAAATTTTCAAATAATTCACTAACCGAAACTTTTTTACCCACAGGCAGTGAAGGATTTGTATCATCAGCGGAATCGCCTAATTCTATAACAATGACTTCTATTTTCTTGCCAAAAAACTGTTCCGGCATTTCAACAGTGTGATTGTTTTTATCGGGAATTAAAACTTGCTTATACACCATATTATTTAGCTGGAGTGTTACACAAATATACAACATCCTGAGCCATAAGTCAAACAGATATAATCAGCAACCATCCTGAAAACCCACAAATCCTGATTCTGACAAATTACTTTATGATCTCCGTCACTGGCAGCAGTTTTTCGTCAATCACACCGTTTATAACAGAAACATAATAGGCATTGCTCCTATCATCCATTGCTACGGTGCGGATGTACTTTTCATTTTCAAAAACTATCCCGGCCTTGTCGTCAATAGCATAACCTGGAGATAACCTGCCTTTTAAAATATTTTCAAAATAAAGCGGTTTGCGTAAAAGCTCACTGTGGTAATGCGGACAATGACTTGCCTGGATAAATCCCAAACACTTTACAATAGACAGGTCCCTGGGCCTCGAGTCGGTAGTACCGCCCTGGAACCAGCATAACGAACCGGCGCTGCCGCCGCTTAGTATTATTCCCTTGTCATAGGCTTTTCTTAAAACCGTGTCAATGCCCTGGGCTTTCCATATAGCCATCATATTGAGCGTGTTACCGCCGCTAACAATTATGGCATCCATGCTGAGCAGGTTTTCGGCAAAAGTTTTGGGGGTGGTATAAGAGTCGATAAAAACTCTTTGAACATATGGTCTCATCGGCAAGTCCTCGCAGACAGCATACCAGGCCAGTATCGAAGGAGAATTATCGCCGGTGGCGCTCGGCAAAAAACATATCTTTGGATTTTCCTTTTTTGTAAGCGTGATTACATACTGCATAAATTGTTTGGTAACACTACCGCCATAAGCAAATATAGTACGGGCAGGGGCAGGATTAGGACTTATTTGCGCCATGCCCGAAAAACAAATTGCAAAGAATAACAGGACGGTTAATTTTATTTTCATGACGAAGAAATAAGGGCACAAGATACATTTTTTATAAACTCAAACCCTAGTTGTAGGCTTCAATTTATCCCGTAAACACTGAACTTTGCCTTGAATTATTACCCCTCCAAATTTTTGTAACATTCCGCGTGGTCTTTAATCTAAACTACATAAATCCGCGATTCACAGACGGGCGAATAAATAAAAATCAATTAAGCCTCGCTGTAATCGTTTACTCTTTATAATTTTACTTGAAATAAAATCATGAAACCATCGTGAACTACAGAAAAAAATAAACACGGTTCATGATAGCTTCATTACCATTAAAAAGACAATTAACACAATGAAAAAAATTCTTATAGCGTTAACTTCTGTGGTATTGCTCGCTTCGGCCTGCAATCAAAATCCGCCCCAGCAAAATAATGTGACCATCGAAAATAACAACGCTCCGGCTGGATTCGATGTGAACAAACTGGCGCAACTGGTTAAAACCAGCACTAACCCCCAGGTACTTGAAAAGGGGATTAACGATCCTAATAATCATATCAACAACCTTGACCTTGATAAGGACGGCAATATTGACTACGTTAAAGTTGAAGAAACCGGCCCTAATAAACTTAAGGTGGTTGACGATGTGAGCGATGCTGACTCCGTTACCGTGGCACGCATTAATATTG
>DASXMZ010000292.1:0-1999 GCA_036495385.1 Mucilaginibacter sp.
AGAATAAAATGAGCGTAATTAATGCGGTCAGAAACAAATTAATACTTCGTGTCTTTGCCTGCGTTAATCAAAATAGAATCTATGAAAATAATTATCCTAAATTAGTTGCATAGATCATAGAAATCGAGGAACGAAGCAACCTCTAAGTTGTACAAGTAAACCAGATAGATGCATTTCCGGACAATAAATCCGTTGTAAAAACCTGGTTTATGGATTTGCATGTTTAGCGGTTGCTTTCCCGAAGTAATCGGGACAATTACGTGGTTGTGAGATAACAGGAGCTTGTTTCCCTTTGCTAATAAGCTCCACATCACCTATATTTACCGTAATAAACAGTATCACGATATGTTCAAGACCTTCTATGATGATTTAACCTATTTACCCAAACGTCAATTTAATGCGAAGTACACTTTGCCTTTTTTAATATTTTTTTTGTCATGTGTGTTAGTTGGCCAGCTTATAACTATGGTTGTTCCTTTAAACAAGCTCGACAAAGTTTCTGGTCACATCACAAATACGGACACCGTAATTACATCCTGGAGTCGTGCAAGATTTGCTAACCACAGTACCCCGAACTATGCGCTGGCAATTACGCTCGACAATATGCAGTCTTATAACATTCAGGAAGGGAGTACCAGAGCCTACTTGGGTTCAACGCTAAGGGATGGCGATTATGTTACAATCTATTACCCAACGCCAACCTTAAACATTATAGGTGCAGGTTTATTACGCGATGTTTCACAGGTGGAATTAAATGGTAAAGTTTTATATAGCTGGAAAGGACAACAAAACGAGGAATGGATTATTGTTGTTTTCTTGCTGGCTGCAATTGCATTATTTTATTGGATGATAGGGTTTCTGCGTAATTCCGTGGATATACCGAAGATGTTGTAAAAACGATAGGCAGCGAGGGATTTATTAAGTAGTTTTAACTGTCAACTAAATATAGCGATCTAATATCATGAGAAAACTAACTACCAGCATAGTTATTGCTGCCGTGTTTCTTACTTCTTGTAAAAGCAACCCTGGTTCATCTGGAGCAGGAATCGATGCATTGAAGAAAAATAAACAAACTGGCTTAAATGCCGTTATTGCGCTGAGCAAAAGAAATATAGATGGAATGCTGAAATATTGCACAGACAGTTATATTGATTTTGGGGACGGCAGCGCGAAACCCCTGACCAATAAGGACTCCCTTATAGCCGCTTTCAAGGAGTTTTTTAGTGCCTGTCCCAATTTTACGGGTAAAAATTTTGTTGCAGTGGCAGATAGCAATATTGTTATTGTAACAGGCGAGTGGACGGGGACTTTTAAGCGTGCATACGGTCCGTTTAAACCAAACGAAAGGACGTTTAAAATACCAGAAGCAGATATTTATACTTTTGATGAAACGGGTAAGATCACTTCGCATCGGTCAATACAATCCGAAGTGACAACCATGTATCAATTAGGCTTGCTGGTGCCCGCAAAAAATTAATGCAACGGCTGGTGGATATACCGAAGACCCCCGGTTGTCCGAAGTTTATAAACTTCGGACGACTATACATGTAGTTTAAAACTACCTCCTGGCAATATATTGACAGCGTTAATCACTGCGCTTTCGCAATCGGCAGCAAATCAGTGAATGCGCGGTAAAAATTTTTTGGTGCGTTTTCATTTTTGGTAAAGAAAAGCGCGGGCTCTATCAGTTCCAGCTCCATCAAATAAAAATCGGCGTTAATTATAACACCGTCAACCCGGGCATAAAGCAATGGCTCCTTAATATCCAACAGGAAAGCTGCGGCCTCTGCTATAGTTTTTTCGCCGGGGTAAAAACCTTCGACTGTACCGCCATGATCTTTCTGAACCCTGAAATCGCCGGTCCTTGGTTTTTTGACTACAGCGTGACTAAAAACTTTATTGAAAAAAATCAACGATAATTCGCCTTCTGTTATCTCTTCAATAAATTTCTGAACCAGGTAACCGCCTGTTTTTAGCAAGTCGTTAAGGCGCGCAATAT
>DASXMZ010000293.1:0-3205 GCA_036495385.1 Mucilaginibacter sp.
GAAAATATCACTGGTAGTATTAGACATATACAGCAATGAAGTACCTTGTACGGATTTATATTCTGGCTCGCCTTTGGTTTGCAATAGCTCGGCAGGTACCTTGCTTACACTAATGTCGGTTTGCTCCGGCGGGGTAGTAGCCGTTTTGCCGTCGCTATTTTCTTTTTCCTTTTTTTTGATTTGTTCATCGATCTTTTTTACTTTATCCGACAAGCTTTTATACCGTTTCCATCCTTCCAAAACCGAAGATGATTTATACCATAGACCACCGCTATACAGGTTCCACTGATCTCCTTCTTTAAAAATAAGTGCCGGCGTATTTACTACGCGGTCGGCATCCAAACTTTTGTCTTTTTGAATTTTCGGCTCACCATCCAGAATGATAAGCGCAGTAGGCTTGGTTCTAAAAATAATTTCTGGTGGGTCATTTTTAAACTTATCATTAGTCACCGCTGCATTTTCCTGCTTAATTGAGGTAATCACCGCATCCAGAGAGATCTCCAGGTTCCATTTCGGCACTTCTGTTTCTACGAGCTTCGCGAAAGTATTTAGCTTAGCCGTGTCAATTACTCCAGGGAATTTGGCATTCTTGATATATAAAGATTGAAGTGTGGCAGTCCGGCTGTCTTTGTCGGTAGCGATGGTGGCGACAAAAAAGATAGCTCCAAAAACAGGCTCTCCTTTGGCTGATTTTTTTATGGATACCGCCGCACGCCCTGTGATCTTATCTCCTTCCAGTTTTTCTGATTGGGGCTGATATAAGGTAATCTTACCACCATTTTTGAGGGGTATGTATTTTGGCCATTGAGCTCGTACCTGTAATGCGGAAAAAACAAACAGGATCATAAAGCCGATCCCAATAAAACGCTGGATGTTGTACATAAGAAAAGCGGATTTTAGGTAACTGGAAAACTTGTCGTCAAATACTTATCAACCAAATTATTGCCTTTTATTTCGGCATTGATATTAAATACTATCGGATATGAAGGCGCCAATTAACCGGGACATACAAACGGAAATCAACAGCCATGGCCCCCGGTTCAATTTCGCTCGTACCAAAGTAAAATTCTCCGCTGCGAAAAGTATTTTTAATGGCGTCCAAATAGGTTGCATTTTTTTAAATGCAACCTATTGAACATTATGACTGAATTATAACCGACCAGAATACTTTTAATTAATCGCAATTAGAATGAATGAGCGTTTCGGTGAGTGAGAAGTTAAATCTTAGCTGGTATACAATAGTGTAGATGAAAGTTTTTAAGAAACTGATTCATGTTAAAATGTTAAATTGTATATTGGCTTACCTCCAAGAAAACCTAATATGAATATATGCAGACTATTCTGTATTGCTTTGTTGATTTCAGCATTGGTGAACGCCGTACATGGCCAGAATAAGATTATCAATATCGATCCTGATGATCGTGGTTTTTATGATTTCCGGTCTGATGCGGAAAAGAAAATGCATTTGCCCGATATGACTATTGTTAAAGATGGTAGACACTGGCGTTTTTGGTACGATAAGTATGTTTCTAATTCTTTCACAATAGATATATCGGGAACTGATAGTTTAAATTGCAAAGCCTTTATTACCGCTTATACTTTTGGCGATGTTATATATAACGACAAAGATAAGTTTGGAAAGGTGTATTATAAACAGATTAGCCTTGACCCAGCAGTAGCGCGTAAGCTTTATCAGGCAGCGATTCAAGTAAATATTGGGAGGTTTGCAACAAGAGATACGCTGGAGGGTGTCAAAAGTATTTATGGTGCCACCCGCGTTTACGTAGCTCTTGATAGCTTTCCATATACAGTTGAATATGCTGATGAAAAACGTTATATTTTTAGAACCGGACTAAGGCCAGAAAATAAAACGCAGTTCGGGTTGGTAATTAATACAGCAACACAACTTATAGATTTTGAAAAGATTAAAGATGATTTCGAAAAAAATATCCCTTTTGGATATTATAGCGCCGATAAATGGATGGTTATGACAGTTAAATTAACCCCAAAACAAATAAGACAATATAGCCGATACTGGAGAAAGCACCGGGTTTAATATTGACGTGATTCACTAATTTACTACTGCCTGAAAGGTTTATTTTTTGGTAAATTATTTACAAAATAAATAAAACGGCCCTCATCTGTTTTTTTAAGAACATAACGTTTCCAGGGATAAAGAAAACCGGAGGCAGAACATTTCAAAAAGAAGTAACGGCGATGTAATTAATCAACAATTATACCTCGGATAGATTCCACCCTTTCAACCGGGGTATGTCCTACGATCTGATGATAGCCCGCTAACATATCGATTGCCGTTTCCTTTTTGTCAGCCCAGGTTACAGACCCGTTGCCTTCGCCACCTCCGAAATATCCTGCTGTATAAAGCATATAACGGAATCTCGTTTGATCGACCTTATTCAAGATATCCGCTAATGTATCCTCTGTTTCTTTAATTTCTTCTAAAATGGGAATTCTAAAAAATTCCCGGTACCAGGAATTGGTTATTCCCGCGTGCGTAAATAGGCAGTTGCCCCTTTGATACGCAATCTGGAATAAGTCCTTATTGTCGTTAAACAGGCTCGTCAATTCCGATCGCATGGCCGCACGAAAGCCGCTGCACTGATAGTTCGGGAAATACATGTATTGTGCATCATGATTACCTATTAGAAGCACCACCTCATCGGGGCTCTCTTTTTTAAGGTTGATGATATCATCAATATTTTCATAAATAATGTCATTCGAAAGGGTAAAGCTGTCGACATAGTCGCCAAGGAATACCATTTTATCATACCTTTTGATGTCAATTTCCCGCCAGCAATTCCGCCCATATAAATCACCGAGAACTATGTGTTTCATTTGAGATTTTTGGTCTTTCATTTTTAAATATTCGTTACAAAAATATCCGGTTTGTCCGCAGAACGTAGATTCCACAAAGTTGTAAATTACAAGTTCTTAAAATATTGGAGGTCACAGTTGGCAAACTCCAATTGAGAATTAGCGTCAAACCGCAAACTTTTGCTTTAACAATGCCATATCCTTGCTAACTTTCAAATCCAAAATTTTGGCATAACGCTGGGTGGTCTTGATATTGGTATAGCCCAGCATCTTGCTGACAGTTTCAATCGGAACATTGTTCGATAAGGTAACGGTAGTTGCAAAGGTGTGCCTGGCCAGGTGAAAAGTCAGATGTTTGACAATGCCGCAG
>DASXMZ010000294.1:0-8884 GCA_036495385.1 Mucilaginibacter sp.
GCCATGACGATAATGCGCCTTTACCGCTGTTAACTTTTCAACAAAAATTACAGTTATTAACAAAGAAAAAGAAGCAAAAAGAAAGCTTCAACAATAATAATAACAGCTTATTCTTGTTGAAGCTAATCTAAAGGCAATGACGGTAGTTTAACAATGACGGCGCCTTTGTTCAGGTTTTTCACGTCTTAACCGGTAATATTAAAAAAACATTTTTTTTGCTACTATAATAGTTGCATTTTTATGCGCTTCATTTAATAAATCTAAACGCTAAATAATTCCATGGGAAAAGTAATTCTTGTAACCGGCGCTTCATCCGGCATCGGCCTGGCAGTTGCAACTGCACTTCAGTCCAAAGGACACACGGTTTATGGTTCATCACGCACTTTGAGCAAAATGAAATCAGTTTCATTCACCCCGATTGAGCTTGACGTGACTAATGATGCTTCAACAAAAGCAGCGATAGATAGAATTATAAAAGAGCAGGGTAAAATTGATGTGCTCGTAAATAACGCGGGCAATGGGGTTACCGGCCCGGCTTATGCAATGCCTGTCGACTTTGCTAAAAAGCAATTCGAGGTTAACTTTTTTGGTGTGATACGGGTAAGCAGCGCTGTTTTACCAAAAATGATAGAAGCCAAAAGTGGTTTGATAATAAACGTTAGCTCACTGGCCGGACTTTTCGGATTACCATACCAGGGTATGTACAGTGCATCTAAATATGCCATTGAAGGTTATTCGCAAAGTTTGCGCATGGAATTGAGAAATACAGGTGTTAAAGTTGTATTGATTAACCCCGGCGACTTTAAAACCGACTTTACCCAAAACCGCGAACGCGTTCCGTTTCCGATCAAAAATGATAAATTGGAAACAGAATACAACACAGCGGTTGCCAGCATGGAAAAAGACGAAAGCGTCGGTTTAAATCCCGATGTAATTGGCAAGAAAGTTTGTGCTATTGTTGATTCGTCAAGCCCTTCGCACCGTTACCTGATAGGCGCATTGGGCCAAACCATAGCAGTGCCATTAAAACGGATATTACCAGGTGGTATCTTCGAAAAACTGATGAACGACCATTACGGAATTAAATAAGAGCTAATTATATATAAATTTTCTTGGAAGCTCCAAAAGGAACAATTTTCGACATTGGAGATGCTAAAATCAAAAAATTTATCATCTCACGATCTTTTTAGCGATGGGTTTATAAACTAAGGGTGTTCGAAACGTTTTCACCCTCTTTCCGCGAAGCGAAGAGAGGGTCAACGAGCGTAGCGATGTTGGGGTGAGTCTACACCGCCGATGCATTAACGCCAATGCCGCTCGTATATTTACTCACCCGGACGTTGCTTCGCTCGTCCGCCCTCTCTTCACCTGCGGTGGAAAGAGGGCGGATTTCGGGTTTCGAACACTCCAGGTTTATAAACCCATCGCTAAAAAGGTCGAAAACAAATATGTTTATAATCAGCTTGTAATAAACATCATTTAAGCCGCAGCTTCTTAAGTGTGTGATTATTTAAAATAAATTATGAAATTATCACAGCTTACTACCTACCTCGAAAGCCTGGCACCCCTCGGTTACCAGGAGGATTATGATAACGCGGGATTGATTGTCGGTCGGCCCGATCAGGAAATATCCGAAGCGCTCATTTCATTGGATTGTACCGAGGCTATCGTTGATGAGGCTATTGCCAACAACTGTCAGGTGATCATTTCTCATCATCCTATTGTTTTTAGCGGGTTAAAGAAATTTAACAGCAAAACCTATGTTGAACGTGTAGTTGAAAAAGCTATCCGCAATAATATAGCCATCTATGCTATTCATACCAACCTTGATAACATCATGGCCGGGGTAAACGCCCGGATTTGTGAAACCCTCGGATTAACAAACTGTCATATCCTGGCGCCAAAAACAGGAATATTAAAAAAGCTGGTTACGTACGTTCCGGTTGATAAGGCGGATGAAGTAAGGAACGCCTTGTTTGAAGCTGGCGCCGGAAATATAGGAAATTATGGTGACTGCAGCTTTAATGCCGAAGGAACAGGGACTTTCAAAGGCAATGACCAAACAAATCCCTATGTAGGAGAACCGGGAAAACGTCATTATGAAAACGAGGTGCGGATAGAAACTATTTATCCGGCGGTATTGGAAAGTAAAATATTGATGGCGCTTTTCCTGGCCCACCCATACGAGGAGGTAGCTTATGACCTTTATCAGCTAACTAATCAAAATCAGCAGGTAGGATCGGGAATGGTGGGTGAGCTGGAGACTCCTGTTGAAGAAGCTGCGTTCTTAAATTATATAAAGGAGAAAATGCGGGCACAGGTAATAAGACATACTGCTTTTACCGGCAGGCAGGTAAAAAAAGTGGCTGTTTGTGGCGGCGCGGGTGGCTTCCTGCTAAAGCAAGCAGTGGCCGCTGGCGCGGACGTTTTTATTACCGCTGATTATAAATATCATGAGTTTTTTGACGCCGAAGGAAAGCTGGTTATTGCGGACATCGGACACTTTGAAAGTGAACAATTTACGCAACAATTATTGTATGATATTATTAAAAAAAAATTTAGTACCTTTGCCGTCCGTTTAACAGCAATAAATACAAACCCCGTCAAATATTATATTTAATGGAACAAACCGTAGAACAAAAGCTTAAAGCTTTATACGAACTACAAACCATCCACACTAAGATTGATAAAATTCGCCAGGTAAGAGGTGAATTGCCTATGGAAGTTGCCGATCTGGAAGATGATGTTGCAGGCCTTGAAACCCGCATACAAAAGATAAAGAGTGAGCTGGATGATTTGGAAGATGATATAGTAACCCGCAAAAACCTGATTAAGGAAGCACAGGCCAATATAAAAAAATACGATACCCAGCTAAACGAGGTTAAAAACAACCGCGAATACGAGGCTATATCAAAAGAAATTGAAATTCAGGGATTAGATATCCAGGTTAGCGAAAAAAAGATAAGGGAATACGGGTTTGAAATAACCACGAAAACCCAGGTCTATGAAAAAGCACTGGGTGACCTTGAGGCACGTAAAAGCGACCTTGAAGCTAAAAAAGCTGAATTGGGAACTATCACCGCCGAAACCCAGAAAGAAGAAAATGAATTAAATGTTCATGCTGAAAAAGCGACAACGAACATTGAAGAACGCTTATTGATTGCCTATAACCGTTTACGCCAGAATGCTAAGAATGGTCTTGCAGTTGTAACTATTCAGCGCGATTCATGCTCAGGATGCTTTAACCAGATCCCGCCACAGCGCCAGTCGGATATACGCCAGCGCAAAAAGATCATTGTTTGTGAGCATTGCGGCCGTATTTTGGTTGACGAGCAAATGGCTATGGAAGCTGAAACAGTTTAAGCCCCCGGCCCCTAAAGGGGAGTGAATATAGAAATTAAAACAGGCGCTCATTGGGTGCCTGTTTTGTTTATTGGGCTTCCGCAGATTTACGAGGTTTTTAAACGGCGAAACCCTCAACGGGGCCATTAAAAAAGAAAACACTGCGAGTTAAACTTCGCAAATCTTAAGCGGAACGTTATTTTTAGGAAAAATTTGTTGTGTTAAGATCCCGCATCACATATTTCTTTCTGATTATTCTCACCATTATTATTGGCCTTCTATCCCGGCAAATAACGGGTGTCCCATTATTTATAGGTGATATCCTATGGGCTTTGATGGTTTACTTTATAGTAAGATTCTTTTTTATAAAAAGGTCTGTAAAGTTTAGTGTGATGTGGAGCCTGCTTTTTTGTTATGGTATTGAGTTTAGCCAGTTGTACAAAGCGCCTTGGATTGATAATTTAAGGCATACACTATTTGGCAGGCTGGCGCTTGGTGACACATTTCTTTGGGGTGATATGCTTTGTTATACGGTTGGAGTTGGGATAGGAATAATAACAGAAACAATAATTCTCAAACCACTCAGTTAATCAACCCAATCCAACCACTCACTAAAATAATGACGTCTGTCTTCCTCCCTTCGGCACAAACAAATCATAATTAAATTCCGGCATATCCCTGCCGGCTAAAAAGCGGTTGCAGGCCATGCGAAACATTTGGTGAATAGATTCAGCCACCTGCCCTTCCCCGCTCATCCTGCGGCCAAAATCGCTGTCGTTAAGCTTACCGTCGTGGCACGATTTAATCATGTTTAAAACCTTCTCGGCCCTGTCCGGAAATGCCTTGGTTATCCAGTCGGTAAAGATTTCTGAAATGCTGCCGTTCAATCTCACTATAGTGAATCCCGCAGCGAGAGCTCCCCTGTCAGCAGCAGCCTTGATAATATTCGGGATTTCACTGCTGTTTAACCCGGGAATGATGGGTGCTGCCATTACCCTTACGGGAATACCCTTTTCAGATAGTTTTTGAATAACGCCCAACCTCCCTGTAGCAGTCACTGTTCGCGGCTCCAGTTTTTGACGTAATTGCTCATTCAATGAAGTTATTGAAACATTAACATGTACTAAATTCATCCCGGCTAGCTCAGTTATGATGTCGAGATCACGCAGGATAACATTATTTTTTGTGATGATGCTAACCGGGTTTTTATACTGCAGGAACATCTGCAAGAGTGAGCGGGTTATTTTGAGCTTTCGCTCCATTGGCTGATAACAATCCGTATTTCCCGAAAGGAGGATACACACCGGCTGGTAATTCTTTTTGTTGAAATACTCTTCCAGCAATTCTGCCGCATTGGGTTTGGCAATTATTTTACGCTCAAAGTCCAAACCTGCGCTAAATCCATAATATTCATGTGTATTACGGGCATAACAATAAATGCAACCATGCTCGCAACCCTGGTACGGGTTTATGGAATACATATGACTAAGATCGGGACTGTTGGATTCGCTTACAATCTTTTTGGGATTTTCAATAAACAACTGGGTGGCCGTATTTTCGAGCAGGGGCTCATCCAGCCCTTCGATATGCTCTAAGACATATTTATTTTTTAAAAATTTGTTGTGAGTATTTACCTGTGCGCCCCGCCCCTTAAAAAAATCGTTATTGTCCTCATGTGCCATAGGACAAAATTGCTAATAAAATTAGCAATTTACAATTCTATTAATTTATTTTTTACGGCATACAAGGCCAGGCCAACACGGCTCTTTATTTGTAGTTTTTCAAAAAGCTGATCGCGGTAGCCGTCAACCGTCCGCACACTGATGCACATTTGATCGGCAATTTCCTTGTAGGTGAGCTCTGTGCCCACCAGCTTTAAAAACTCAAGCTCACGGATATTGAGGGGTACATCAGCAGCATGCTGATTAAAGCTGTGTATTAAAAGCCGGGTAACAAATTCGGGATAATATACTTCTCCTTGCGAGACCTTGCTCAGGGCCTGTTCAAATTCAAAAGGTTCTGAATCTTTTAGCAGATAACCTTTTACGCCCATTCTGATCATCGCCAACACCTTTTCAGGATCGTCAATCATCGACAAAACGATTATGCTGATTTCGGGGTAATGATCTATAAGCCACCTCGCCGTTGATGAGCCATTCATAACAGGCATGTTCATATCCAGCAAGATAATATCGGGTTTGAGTTTTGGCGTGATTTTATGAACCATCTCTTCGCCGTTTGACGCTTCAAAAACTATTTTGTACCCATGAAAATTATTGATCAGCAAAGAAATGCCGCTTCTGAAAAGGCGGTGATCATCAACTAAAGCGATCTTGATGGACTCCATCTGTGTATAATCTTAGTTTTGAGGGATTTAGGGTTACTTTGATATGACAGCCTTCGCCAGGAGCGCTGTCTATAATTGCATCGGCACCAATTAAAGCTGCACGGTTCTTCATGTTTCGTAAGCCTAATCCGTCCGATTTTACATTGGGGCCAGTTAGAAAACCAATACCGTCGTCTTCGAGGGTTAAATTAAACAATTCAGCATTATATTGCAAGTTGATTTTAAAAAGTTTAGCTTTTGAATACTTGAGCGTATTATTTAATGCTTCCTGGAAAATGCGGAATAATACTAACTCACATTGCTCGCCAAGGGTATAAATTTCGCCTTCAATTATTAACGATGCATCGAGCAACCCGCTATTGTTAATCCTGTCCGTTTCTATTTCAATGGTTTTTACCAAACCAAGCTGAGTAATGTGTTCAAAGCTTAAACTTTTCGACAAGTTACGGAGATCATTGATAGATTGGGAAACAAGCTCGCGGCTTTCGGTTATCTTTTTCTTATTTGTTTCGGTCTCGCTATTAACTAAACCAAGATTCAATTTTACAAAAGAAAGCACCTGCGTAATGTTATCATGAATTTCGTTGCTGATATAAGTAAGCGTTTGCTCCTGGATTTCGATCTGGGTTTTAAGAAGCTCCTGGTTAAATGCAGATTGAAGGGCCTCCTGTTCTTGTCTGTTTTTTAATTGCCTGTTTCTATATAATACAACAAAATATACAATAAAACCGATTACGAGTACAAATAATACCGTTGTGGATAAAATTACAAGTTCTAAGTCATCCCTTTGCATGGATCCTTTGATTTTCCTTACTGGCTTTTAATAGTGATAAAGTAAGCAATATCGCAAAGATAAATAATATGACATACCATAAATAGGTTAAATCCATGTAGGTGCCATATGCAAGTGAGTAATTTGACAGTGCGCTAATAAAAAACAATGTTGTGGCGTAAAACAAAATGGCTGTATTATACCAAAAAATGCTTTGGCTTAATAAAGGTGTAGTTGAGGGTGCAAGCAACATTTGCCTGAATAATAACAAAGATAAAAGCGCGAGAATAGCAAGTGTCAGTTGATCTATATATGTTGGAAAGGTAGTTAGAAATGGCTGGAATGTCACAGCATTAATAATGGCGAGTAAGGAAACCAAAAAAATGGAGATGGCTATGGCTGCTTTTAAATTTTTGCTGGTAAAGAGGCAATAGTAAACGAGCGCATAAAATATATAAAGCATCGGGCTTTCGACGTGTAATGCGGGGGCGTTAGTGCCTAAGATTTTTATGGTTAAGGTTGATGCAACGTTTACTAAGAACGATCCAATAGCAGAGAGCGCTAATATTTTAAACTGTTCGTTTAACTTTTTATACAAAAAAATACCTATGACTGCTACCGCCAAGAGTACTATTTGATAACTATGTTCTATAAGATGTATCGGCTTCACCAGCTAACTAGTATTAATGTAAAAGTAATACCAACAAGCCTTATAACACCTTTGCGATGTTCAACGCCTGCAGATATTACCAAATATAATAATGAATGTCAGTTAAAAACTATTTCACTTAGTCAGTTTTCACTATAAAAGCGCCCTTCATTTACATCAGGTTAGCAATAGGTCGGGCACGGTGGCGTGCCACCATACATTGGGCCAGTGTTGACATAAGTTGATGAAGCATCAGCTGCGGTATTTGGTTCCGCACCCGAATAAAGTAAGGTGAGGCGATTTTCGGGCGAGCCTACATGATCAGGATGCTTTGCTAAATACAGGGATACTCCCGCAGTATTTGGATTACTCAGCAAGTGCTCTAAACTTGCTCTGTCCAAAAAGAAGCCGTTAAGGTGACGTCCCTCATGTGTTTTATTTGCTGGTCCTCCCGGCGCAGCGTTTTGTTGCTGGTACTCCTGAATCAGACTCTTAGCCGATTCAGGATCGATAATTGAAGCCATTGTTTTGTTTTTTAGTTAAGGTTGATAATAGCCCAATTATAAACAATTGGCGACTAAATTCATACCGTGTTTTCACGGTATTTTTAATTATTACAGAAAGAATTTTCTTAGAATAATGATCAAAATACTGTCAAAATCGATGCCGTCAATTCACAAACGAATGGTCTTTTTGGAAGAGAGGAGGAAGGGGTTTAACACAAAACTACCCGTCGAGAAGGAAGACAAACAGCTCTTTAGGCCCGTGGGCGCCTAAAACGAGGGTTTTTTCAATATCAGCCGTACGGCTTGGGCCGGTAACGGTGCTTATCATTGATGGCAGATCATCGTCGTATTTATTTTTAAGAAGTTTAAAGCCATCTTTAAGGTCGAGAACAAGCTGTGAGGTGTAAGCTAAAACGATATGGACAGGAGGATAAATACTTAACCGCCGGCCAGCCATATCCGCGTTCGACAGTAATATGCTGCCATTGCGGGCTATTAACGCTTCGCAGAGGGTAAAGCCGGCGTCTGCCTGCTCAAAATTTTTATCAGTTTCATAAAACGGGAAATCAAACCGCTTTAATATATCCTGCAGAGGTGGCTCCCAGCAATATATTTTTCGCCACTTGCGTGTTTCAGCAAGTTCAAGTAAATTTTCTATAAACTGGATTTCGTTCTCACAAAAAACAAACTGCCCCGATATCGCCGTAAACTCGCTGGCAAAAAGCACTTCAGGTAGTTCGTCGCTCTGGCCGTAATGAGGTAATTCCTCCATGTTGGGATAAGGATTGTCCCTTTTTTCAAGAAGTGATTTTCTTATCTTTTTAAGAAGTTTTTCTTTCGATGTTGTAATATCCCTCATTTTGAGTCAAAAGTATAAAGTCAAAAGTCGTAAGTCATTTTGGTTTTTGCCAAAGACTTACGACTAAAATTGGTGTTTTTATTTCTTTATTTACTCAGAACTTAAGACTTTCGACTTAAGACTTGTCAGCATTTGCTTCTGTTTCTTCAGGGTTTCTTTCAAAAGTACCTGAATGATCCACAACACCTTCAGGAATCAGTCCTTTTGCAGCTGCCTGCTGGTCGGCATCCGGGCCGTTTACAAACTCATCGTAAGTAGTACGGTTATCAAACGGACGTTTACCCAATATTTCTTCCAGATCAGATTGAAACAGGATTTCTTTTTCTAAAAGCTTATCAGCTAATTTTATCAATCCTTCTCTTTTTTCAAGAAGCAATTTCTTGGTCATCGCATAAACTTCGCTGATTTG
>DASXMZ010000295.1:0-9219 GCA_036495385.1 Mucilaginibacter sp.
CCAGGTACCCGATGTTGAAAAAGCGGTAGATGAGCTTATAGGCAAAGGCATCGTTTTTGAACAATATGACGGTGGGATCAAAACCAACGAAAAAGGAATTGCAAGCGGCGGTGGCGGCCCCAAAATAGCCTGGTTTAAAGATCCGGCAGGAAATATTTTATCCGTATTGCAACCGGTATGATGGAGCGGTGGCGGGTTTGCAATGGCTGAAAACTAATTTGCCTCGATTTAATACAAAGCAAAAAAACGACGGAGCGTCATTTTTTTGCTTAAAAGAGGTTGGATTTCAGTCGCAGTTGCTACTCATTCACTGCTTTCAGTATTTTCTTCACCCGCGCAACGTCAGTAAGCTCATAACTGTTGTCGCCGTCAAAATTATTGCTCAAAATAATGTAATCATTAACATAGGTCATTTTGCTTGGCACAGGTGCCTTTGCTGTGCTGTGCAATTCAGTGGCGCCGGTAAAACGCACCAGGTCGGCGGCATTGTTTTCATTAATACCACTGCCCGGCATAATGGTTATTCGCCCGGCTGCTTTTTTAATCAAATTAGCGATTACGCTTGAGCCTTCCATTGCTGTGCTTTTTCCACCTGAAGTTAATATGCGTTCGCAGCCTATTTCAATGATGTCCTCGAGCGCCTGGTCCATATCGTTGCACATATCAAACGCGCGGTGAAAGGTAACGCCAACTCCCCGTTGTTTTGTCAGGCTTACCAGTTCAGAACAGCGTTTTTCATCAATTGTGCCATCGGCATTTAATATTCCTATAACAATTCCGTCGCAGCCGGCTTCTATACAGTATCGTATATCAGCGCTCATTACATCATACTCCAAATCGGTGTATAAAAAATCACCTCCGCGCGGTCTTATTAAAACGTATAATTTTATGTGGAGCAACTTACGGGCTAACAGGATTTGTCCGTGCGAAGGCGTTGTTCCGCCCTCAAGCAAATTCTCACAAAGTTCAACGCGCACAGCGCCACCATTTTGCGCTGCTAAAGCTGAAGTTACAGAGTTGGCACAAACTTCAAGTAATACTGAATGGCTCATATTTTTATTCAGAAAAGATGGATTGGATTAAAGTAACAATTTACTTAAAAAGTAAAAAAGTAATTGTAATTAATAAATAAGTGTTAGAACGCTTAAACGCTGCTAAGACCCTTAATAAAAGCTTTTTCCGGGTATCAGCAGGTCTTGCTGTTTTGAGTTACATACTGCAAAAGAAAATCCCGGCTGGATGGCATAGGCTCCGTATTCGCCCTTTTTATTTATCGCCAAAAAGCCAACCTGTATGTCTTTCGCAGTTTGTGGTTTCTTTTTTATAATCCGATTCACGGCTTCTTTGCAAGCATCCTGCGGCGAATAACCCTGTCGCATTAATTCAACCACCAGGAAACTGCCGACATTGCGTATCACTTCTTCACCAACACCGGTGGATGTAGCCCCACCAATCTCATTATCGACATATAAGCCTGCTCCAATAATTGGGCTGTCGCCGACGCGGCCGTGCAGCTTAAACGCCATTCCACTTGTGGTACATGCGCCCGAAAGATTACCCTTCGCGTCAATAGCCAGCATACCTATAGTATCATGGTTGTAAGGGCCACCCGGAACATGTTGTTTGTTCTCGATATTCTTTACAGGAGAATATTTTGAGGTTTTTAGCCATTCTTTCCAGGCTTTTTCAGACTCGGGCGTTAATAATGTTTCCTTTTTAAACCCCTGTTCAACAGCAAATTGGGTAGCCCCGTCGCCTACCAGCATAACATGCGGGGTTTTTTCCATAACCAGGCGAGCGACGGAAATAGGATGGGCTATATTTTCCATCGCGGCTACAGCACCACAATTACCAAATTCATCCATGATACAGGCATCAAGGGTAACGTGGCCATCACGGTCGGGATAGCCGGCACGGCCAACAGTATGGTTGTTCATATCAGCTTCCGGTATCTTCACGCCTGCCTCCACTGCGTCTAACGCCCTGCCGCCGTTTGAAAGAATTTTCCAGGCTTCTTTATTTGCCGGTATGCCAAAGTCCCAGGTTGAAATAACAATCGGAAAGGCAGGTTCAGGATCAAAGATATTTGATTTGGCAAATACGGATGTGGAAAATGCTGCCAATGAAGCTCCGGCGGCTGATATTTTTATGAACTTGCGGCGGTTATACATGTCGCTAATATAAGGTCAGCCACGTGATTTTATGTTATTGTCACTTTATTGATACACGAATATGGCAATTTAAGTAAAAATTAAAATTTTACTCAAAGTCCTGCTGGCAATTAAAACAATGCCAATTTTTCGCAGTATGAAAAGGATTTATTAAATTAGAAATTGAGCTTAAAAGACCGGACCATTCGCCTTCTTCCCTGGTTTCCGAAATATTACGAACATTTGTTGATGCACAATAGGGGCAAACAACATAAGTGTGTGAGTCGTCGTCAATTTCATAATGATCCTGCTCATGGAGGTCGCCTTGGGTAGCCATGATTTCCCGGCACCTTTCCAAATCGCGTTCAAATATTTTGATTTTAACCCCGCCTGTAGCCTGGTTATAAAGGGGGTTGGCGGCGTTCATGTTTTCATCCGCGATAAAACAGGGGATGCCATTAGCTTCAAGCCTGGAACGGATAATGTGCGCTAACATCGGATCGTAATAAGATTCAAACGTTATGATTTTATCATTACTTGACATCGGCGGATAATTGAAAAATTTTAAGCTAAGATACCTTCTTTTTATGTAATTTGGTACGAATGAATCGCATTGACAGGGTATCGGCTATTTTAATTCAATTGCAGTCGCGCAGGGTTGTTAAGGCCAGTGATATTGCCGAACGGTTTAATATAAGTTTGCGTACGGTTTACCGCGATGTAAAAACATTGGAAGAAGCCGGCATACCGATAATAGGAGAGGCCGGAATTGGATATTCCATTATGGATGGCTATCGCTTGCCTCCGATAATGTTTACGCGCGAAGAAGCAACAGCTTTTTTAACAGCCGAGAAATTCGTTGAAAAACTTACCGATGCTTCAACAATGGCGCACCACAAGTCGGCCATGTATAAGATAAGGGCTATTTTAAAGACCTCCGAAAAAAACTTGCTGGAAGATATCGACGGCAAGATCGAGGTTTTAAAAAGCCATAGCCAGTTAAGGGTTGATAACAAGGATCATATTCAGACGCTTTTAAACAGCATCGCACAAAAAAAAGTAATTACCCTTGATTATTTTGCTAGTCACAGCCAGGAACGTACAAAAAGGGACGTAGAACCAATTGGCATTTTTTTTAAAGACAGCTATTGGCACCTGATAGCTTTTTGCCGGTTACGGAATGACTACCGCGATTTCAGGATCGACCGGATAAACAGTGTTTTGGTAACTGATAAGATTTACGATAACAAACATCCAACTTTAAAAGCATATATCGCCCAAACAGCAAAAGAACAGGAACTTGACCTTGTAATAATGAGGGTTGACAGATCGGTATATACGCACCTGGAATTTCAAAAGTATTACAGTGGTTTTGTGTCTGAAAAAGCTATCGGCAATCAAATTGAAATGACTTTCCTCACTAACTCATTGGAAGGTTTTGCCCGGTGGTTCATGATGTTTGGCGATAAGGCCGAAATAATAAGCCCCGATAGTTTAAAAGAACGTGTGGGTAATATCGCATCTGCAATAGTCCAAAAAAATCTGCAACTAACAAATTCCTACTGACATAGGGTTGTCACTCACGTGTTTTTAATTTGTGTAAACAAAGGAACGTTGATTAAGTTGATTGAGTGAGTAGTTGATTAAGTCTTCAATTAACTATCATCTAACTTAGTCGACCCAATGAACTTAATCAACCAATAACAAACACTATGGAAACGCAAACATTAAAAACAACCATTACATTTGACGAACCGATTGCGAAAGTTTGGAAAGGGCTCACAGACCCAGGAATGGTAAAACAATACTTCTTCGGTACCAATTTAAAGTCAGATTTTAAGAAAGGCAGCCGGATTACTTTCAGTGGCGAGTGGGAAGGAAAGACTTATGAAGACGGTGGAACAATTTTGGAAATCGATCCACCCAAACTATTGAAGTACACTTACTGGAGCAGCATGTCGGGCACAGAGGATAAGCCGGAGAACTACAACAATATAACTTATGAACTTCATGAAAAGGATGGTTTAACCGCTTTGGTAATTACGCAGGATGGCATTAAAAACGAGGAAGCGCTTAAACACTCCGAGCAAAACTGGCAATCGGTTTTTGGCGGATTAAAAAAACTGCTCAAAAATCAATAACTAATATGATAACCAGGATTGAAACAAGTCAACAACCTGAGTTTTACCTGGTTGGAATATCTGTAAGGACAGCCAACCAGAACGGGCAATCCCAAAAAGATATCGGCGACCTTTGGACGCAATTTATGAATGAAGGCTTGCTTCAGCAAATCAGCCATCGGGTATCTGATGACATCTATTGCGTTTATACAGATTATGAAACCAACTATACAGGTCCCTATACGACCATATTGGGGTGCCGTGTGAATACATTGAATCATATTCCCGGAGGTTTTACAGGTATTACTATCCCCATGGGTAAATACCAGGTATATTTTTTAGATGGGAAATTTCCTGAAAATGTGCACTTGGCCTGGCTGGAAATTTGGAACAGCGACGTAAGCAGGGCGTACACTGTCGATTTCGATCTGTACAGCACAAATGCTAAAAGTTTTGAAGAGACAGAAGTAAAAATCTATTTGTCGGTGAATTGATAATTTTTCATATTCCATATTGATGGGTTTATAAACCAGGTAGAATTACCTCTCAAAGCTCATTCTCTTACCATTTGTACCCTCTACTAAATTTCCGTTATCCCATACAACACGCCCCGAAACAATGGTTTTAACTATTTTAGATTGAAAAGTCGTTTCTTCAAGCGGACTCCATTTACATTTATATAGAATGTTATCCTTGTTTACTTTCCATGGATTATTAAGATCAGCCAACGCCAGATCAGCCCAATAACCTTCCCGTATAAAACCGCGTTTTTCAACCTGAAAACAAATAGCCACGTTATGGGCCATTTTTTCGGCAATCTTTTCCAGGGTAATTTTACCCTGGTGATATAACTCCAGCATCGCCGGTAAAGCGTGTTGCACCAGCGGCCCTCCCGATGGCGCCTGCAAGTAGGGCTGTGCTTTTTCTTCTAATGTATGCGGAGCATGATCGGTAGCTATCACATCTATACGGCCATCCAATACTGCCTTTAAAATGCCGTCCCTGTCTTCCTCAGTTTTTACCGCTGGGTTCCATTTTATGAGGTTCCCCTTGGTTTTATAATCCTTATCCGAAAACCACAGGTGATGAATGCAGGCTTCGGCGGTTATCTTTTTATCTTTCAGTGGTATCGAATTCTTAAAAAGATGAGTTTCCTTTTCTGTGGATATATGGAGGATATGCAACCGGGTTTTGTGTCTTTTCGCGAGGCTAACCGCCATTGACGATGATAGGTAACAGGCTTCTTCGCTGCGAATTTTAGGATGAAGCTCAACCGGAATATTTTCGCCAAGCAATGTTTTATAATAGGCAAGGTTGCGCCTTATGGTTCCCTCGTCCTCACAGTGTACGGCAATGAGCATCGGAGAATGGCTGAAAAGATTCTCGAGCGTTTTTGGGTTATCCACCAGCATATTACCGGTTGACGAGCCCATAAAAACTTTTATTCCGCACACATTCCTGGTATCTGTTTTTAAAACCTCATTCAAATTATCATTGGAGGCTCCCATAAAAAAGGAATAATTGGCCAATGAAGTTTTGGATGCAATGCCATATTTATCCTCCAGCAGTTGCTGCGTCAAAGTGTTGGGGATGGTATTGGGCATCTCCATAAAAGAAGTGATTCCGCCTGCAACAGCTGCTCTCGACTCGCTGTAAATAGTAGCCTTATGAGTTAATCCCGGTTCTCGGAAATGTACCTGGTCATCAATGCATCCGGGAAAAAGATATAAACCTTCAGCATTTATCTCTTTGTCAGCAATTGCGTCAATTTGTGGGTCAATTCGCTTGATAAAACCATCTTTCACAAAAACGTCACCAACAAACTGTTTGTTTTCGTTAACGATGGTCGCGGATTTGATCAGGATAGAACTCATATGACAAAGATATTGTCTTATCTCGAATTTTTACGCATATCTATTTTTCAGCACACTATGTAGCTTTCAAGATTTGGAAAGTCTTAGGTAACAACGTATGGAAAAGCATTATTTAAAATGCTAATCAATCAATTCTAACTTTTCTATCCTCTCAAAATGTTTTTTGTTCAAAGTGGCACAAGGCAAATTGTACATTACTGCTGTCGCAGCAATAAACAAATCAGGGATATCGATTTGTTTATTGTTCTTTTTTAAACCTGCGTTAATTGCTACAGCAACTTTTGAGGTTTCAGAATCAAATGGTAAAACTGTCAGGTTTGAAAAGAAATCATCCCAAAATTCAATCTGAGCAGAAGGAGAGCCAACATAAATCTCGTATTGAGTTATGGCGGAAACTGCAAAAGACTGATAGTTTTGAGAAAGCTTATACAAAAAACTCTTGCTTTTGTCTTTTTTTCGATAGAAATCTATAAGGACCGAAGTATCCAGTAATGCTATTTTGTTCTCCATTTGTTAAAATGGTTCCTGGTTTCCTTATAAGCCCTATACTGATCATCATCCATCACAGGGCCTCTCAACAAAAGCTCCTGAAAACTTTTAGTTGATTTTACTTCGTCCGGTGATTGAGTAGAGGAAAGCTCAGCTTTTAATTGCGATTTTTTATCCTCAGGCAGTTTCCTGACGATTTGCAAAAGCTGCATAAACTCTAAGTCGGCTTTCAATTCCATATTTCAAATATACAAAACAAGTTGCATTTTTTCGGGTACTTACGTCAATTATGATAATTACTAAGCAAATTTTTTAGCGAACCATCCATCACAAATTCATCAATAAGTTGTTTAGACCTCAGATTTACTTCCTGCCCCAATAGTAATTCAATCCAAATGAGATATTATTATTTAAACCAAGATTAACAGTATGATCTTTTGTTTTATAATCTAAACTATAACCAATATTGCCAAAACCAAGATTTACGCCAAGTTTAGGTGTAGCGAAAAACACAAAATTAGGTGTGGCGCCAATATTTAAAGTGCCATAATTAAAGTAAGCTATATTGTTTAATGAACTTATACCAAATTGAGGAACAAAGCCGAATTTGTCGGTTATCATACAATAGTACCTTAGGTTAACGCCAAGGCCTATACTGTTGGTTTTATATGTATTACTATAAGCATAATCGTCAGTGGCGGTAGTGTAAGAATAGTAATTCGATGTCTCCGTTCCGGAATTGTACTGGTAAGTTGGCTGGATACTAATTGACCATTTTTTACTGATAAAATAGCCAAATTCGGGGTCTATGCTAAAAGAAGCAACGTTTGTAACATAATAATTGGTGTAACCAGCTGTATAATTATAAGTGTTTTCAGAACCGTAACTGTTATAATTGTAATTTAAACTTCCACCGATATAAAATTGGCCTTTGGTAGTTTGAGCAGATACGGAACCTAATGAGATAAAGAATAAGACAGAGTAGAATAGTAGTTTTTGTTTCATAAATGTTCAAAGTTTGCCGCAAGCTAATGGACTGAATGGATAAATTTTCGAATGAATCGATAGACGGGCAATTTGTATGGACTACTACGAATGTTTGATTCCTAAAGGTTCATCTTTCTTCCCGATTCACCCCAAAAGAAAACCCTATCTTTGCCCCATGGCAGTAACTTTTGAGGATTTTAAATTTAACCGGCAAATTTTGAACGCAATTGTCGTCGCCGGTTATACGGAAGCCACTCCGATTCAACAAAAAGCTATCCCGCCGATAATGAATGGTCAGGACGTGATGGGTATCGCGCAAACAGGTACTGGTAAAACTGCCGCGTATGTGCTGCCTATTTTGATGAAGTTAAAATATGCCCAGGGCGATAATGCCCGTGCACTCATCATTTCGCCGACCCGGGAATTGGCTATGCAGATCGAGGAAAACATAAAAACCTTCGCAGCCAACACTGATCTTCGAATAGTTGTTTTATACGGAGGGCTGGGACCTAAAACTCAAATTGAACAGATAAATAAAGGCGTCGATATTATTGTGGCTACCCCTGGCCGCTTTATGGATATCTACCTGGCAGGGCATATCATAACTAAAACACTACAGGTATTGGTTTTGGATGAGGCAGATAAGATGATGGATATGGGCTTTATGCCGCAGATCAATCGTATTTTAGAGGTGGTCCCTGTTAAAAGGCAAAATCTTCTTTTTTCTGCAACCATGTCGGATAAAATACAGGAACTTTCGCATAATTTCCTGGAATTCCCTACAGTTATCGAAATTACGCCACAAGCTACTCCGGCGCAAACCGTAAATCAGCAGCTATACTATGTGCCTAATGTTAAAACAAAAATAAATTTGCTCAAAAAACTACTGGAGAAGGAGGGTGACATCAAAAAGCTGATGATATTCTGTAAAACCCGTACTGCTGCCGAGGATGTTTACAAATTTTTGCTGCGGAAGTTTGGTGAGAATGAGGTCAAGGTTTTGCACGCTAATAAAGGGCAAAACACGCGGATAAATGCCATTAACGCATTTAAAAACGACGAAGTTAAAATATTAGTGGCAACAGATGTAGCGTCGAGGGGTATTGACGTAAGCGATGTAAGCCACGTTATAAATTTTGACGTGCCCGTGGTGATTGAAGATTATGTTCACCGCATCGGGCGGACAGGAAGAGCTTACCAATCAGGCGAGGCGATTACTTTTTGCAACCCTGCTGAAGAATATTATCTCCGGAAGATCGAGAAACTTACCAGGCAAACTATTCCCGTAGTTGATATACCAGCGGATGTTTTTGTTGAAACAACGCCTTACGAAGAAAAGCAGGAGCAGGCTAAAGAAATTGATATGCAAAAGCGCCGGGAAGATCCTGACTTTAAAGGTGCTTTTCACGAAAAGAAGACACTGAACCAAAGAAAGAAGTTTGACGCTGCTAAAGAAAAATCAAGTCCTCATGCCAAAGTCAAAAGAACAAAATCGCCTAAATCATATAGAAAAAAACACTAATACGAATATGAAGTTCCGAATTACGCCACTAAATTTTGCCAGCGCTTTTTTTTTAATAATTGCCGTTTATAGCTGGA
>DASXMZ010000296.1:0-2236 GCA_036495385.1 Mucilaginibacter sp.
CGCGGAAAATACCTGGGAGAATTTGATGGCGATGACAAGATATTAACTGTTTTAAGCGGCGGCGTTTATGAACTGACAAGTTTCGACCTGAACAATCATTTTGATGACAAAATGATCCTGATTGAAAAATATGATCCGGAGAAAGTTTATTCGGTTATACATATCGACGGCAAATCGAAAAACTACCTGGTAAAAAGGTTTAAGTTCGAAAATACCGTAACCGGAAAACTAACGAGCATTATCAGCGACGAAAGCGGCTCCAAGATGGTGCTTATTTCCGGTGCTGCGCAAGCTATTGTTAAAATTGAACAATTAAAGGGGAAAGGACAAACTCCGGAGACTCAGGAAGCCGACCTTGCCGAAGTGGTAGATGTTAAAGGAATGAAAGCCATGGGCAACCGCCTTTCGCAACATCCTATAAAAAAGGTGGAGCTTATTGCTGAAAATAACCCAGAAAATACTGATTCGCCAGATGACGATGGTGAGGACGATAAGCCGGGTGACAATAACACTCCCGATTACGATAACGATCCGGATGATCCGAACGAACCGGATTTAGATGGTCCAACAAGTCCGGCGGCGCAATCGCCTGAAGAATTGGAAGAACCCCATCAAAAACACGTCGATTTTGAAATAACAAACCCTGACGATATCGATATGGACGACACGGGGCAATTGGGGCTATTTTAATGAACAATAAAGTCGACAACCATTATTTTTATATCCTTTATTTTTTTATTTTTGAATAAGTATATCTAAATCTTTGTTACCATAACCAAATGTTTTTTAGCGGTGGCTCTTATTATTACATAATCATAGGCTTACAAGTCTGTTGCGCATTGCATAGCTACCGCCGGGGTACGCTGAACCGATGGATTTTCCTGATCATATTTTTGCCGGTAATTGGGTGTGTGATTTATATCTACAGCGAGATACTTTCAAACAGGAGAAGTTTTAGAAGTCCAAACATTGATGTAAGCGCGGTGTTAAATCCGGGCGGCAGGATTAAAAAGCTGGAAGATGAATTGCGCTTTACGGATACATTTACAAACAAAGTAAAACTTGCTGACGCTTACCTGGCTGGGGGCTTTACCGACAAAGCTATTGAATTATATAATGCCAGCCTGACGGGGGCCTTTTCAGAAAATGAACATGTTTTAGGCCAGCTTGTCATTGCTTATTTTGAGCAGCAGCGGTACGATGAGGTTATCCCGATCGCAAAAAAAATATACAAGTTACCGCAATTTACCCGTTCGAAAGCGCATATATTGTACGCAAAATCGCTTGAATTTACCGGCAACATTGAACAGGCCGAAATTGAATTTAAAGCTATGAAAGGCCGGTACTCCTATTTTGGGCCACGGTATGAATATGGCTTATTTTTGATGAGAGCAGGGCGAGAAAAAGAGGCCCGCGAAATTTTTGAGGAAATGCTGAACGAAGAGCAGCATCTTAGCGCAATGGAAAGAAAAAGCAACCGCGCCTGGTTTGCGAAAGTAAAGGATCAAATCAGAAAAATTGGCTCCTTTCGGGATTCAGCCTAAACCTTGCCCAAATAAATCTCCGTTTGATAATGAAAATTAACCTTACCGTCTTTACTATACTTTTCGAAGATATCTTTTAGCAACTGGCGGAAATTTTCCCCTTCTTCCGTCCCTTCCGGCGGGACGTAGGATGACGAAAATGCCCTGCCCATTAATCCGTCTTCATCAAACACCTGTACATTTGGATAATATGCAGTTTTGTATTCGCCGTTTCTGAATAAAGCTTTAAGATCATTTTCGTTAATATTGCGGTGGTTTACTTCTGTATACTCACTGGTTTTGTTTTTCAGAATGTTTTCATAGGCAATTGAAAATTCATCTGCATCCGAAAGGCGATTATTCCAAATCAGGGCCGCCTTTCCTTCATCAGCTAATATCCTTTTAAATTCTGCCCTCGTTTTTTCATTGTTGAACCAATGGAATGCCTGGGCGCATACGATGAGATCGATACTTTTTTCTTTTAAAGTTGTGGCTTCGGCGTTACCATTTACCGGTATAAAATTGTCATCGCCCGCAAACTGAATCTTCGCAGCGTGTTGCATATCTTCGTTAGGTTCAACTGCGTAAACTTTATATCCCTGTTTGAGCAACAGAACGGTAAAAATTCCTGTGCCCGAGCCGATATCAGCGACAACGGAGCGTTGAGATAAATTGCATTCGTTTTTGAGAACGGTAATTACTTCTTTTGGATA
>DASXMZ010000297.1:0-13762 GCA_036495385.1 Mucilaginibacter sp.
CCATTGGTTAGCTGTGGCCGGTGTGCCGTTAATGGTATTAAATGAACTCATAAAGCTTCCGACGCCAGCGTCAACAGCGGCTTTATAAGGAGGTAGATAATCCTGGTACATTTTTATCAGGCTCATATCAACTGTATTATATTCCCGGCCTGCTTCGGCACCGCCGTATAGAGCAAAATGTTTAACACAAGCCATTACTGCATCCGCATTTTTCATACTACCGCCCTGATATCCGTGCACCATTGCCTTTGCAACCTGCGATCCGTACCATGGATCTTCACCCGAGCCCTCAGATATCCGTCCCCAGCGCGGATCGCGGGCTATATCAACCATTGGCGAAAACACCCAGTTGAGGCCTTCGGCGGTTGCTTCTTTTGCAGCAATATGGGCAGATTGTTCTATCAAATCCATGTCCCAGGTGGCAGATATACCAAGGGGTATCGGGAAAACGGTTTCGTGGCCGTGTATAACGTCGAGGCCAAAAATCAGCGGAATATGCAACCGGCTATTTTTAACAGCGATATCCTGTACTTTTCTAACCTTGTCGGCACCCCAGATACCGAATATCCCGCCTATCTCGCCAGATTTAATCTTCCCTTCTATATCGCTGTTAACAACCGATCCTGTAGTTGGCCTTCCGCCGGTTACCAGGTTTAACTGGCCAATTTTTTCGTCTAATGTCATTTTACCCATCAGGGTGCTGACGAAATTATCCATTTTAGTTTCGTTTGTTTTCGTTTGAGCTTTTACATTATAAACGCATAAAACGAAAAACGAAAGCATAAAAACTCTACAGCCAAGCTGCCCCGAAAAATAATTTATCATTCTATTTTGATTAAATGGTAGATGAATAGTTAAATAAAAACAACAGATTAACAACACAATACGTGTATTTTGAAAAAAACGGCACATTTATAATTGGTAACACTTAAAAAACATAGTGTCGTTTAGACACAATTCTAATATTATAATTTAAATAATCAAAGTATTTTTGTAGAATAGCGAAAATGTTAACTAAAAAAGAACTTAAGGAATATTGCGCTGATGCCTATGAAAATTATCTGGGCCATATATCGATAGATTGTGTGGTTTTTGGCTTTCATGAAGGGCTTATGAAAGTATTGCTCCTGGAAATTAAAAGTGAAAGCGAATGGTATTTGCCAGGCGGCTTTGTGCTGAAAAAGGAGCCGATAGAAATGGCCGCCAACCGGATATTAAAAGAACGTACCGGACTCGACCACATATTTTTACAGCAATTTCATGTTTTTGGTGACCCGGAGCGATCGAAGGAGCATTTTGACATGTACAAGGATCTGCTTCCCGAAAAAGAAAATTGGTTTACCAATCGTTTTTTGACTATAGGCTACTATGCCCTGGTTGATTTTAATGATGTTAACCCGGCGCCCGACCAGTTCTCTACTACGTGTACCTGGTGCGACCTTAATAACGTACCGTCGCTAAAACTGGATCATGCACTGATATTAAAGACAGCCCTTGATACTTTGCGTTTGCACTTAAATTATCAGCCTATTGGCTATAACCTTATGCAAAAAGAATTTACAATGCCCGAGCTGCAAAAGCTTTATGAAACCATACTCGATAAGAAACTGGACAGACGAAATTTTCAGCGGCGAATTCTTGGTTTTGGGATTTTGAAACGCTCTGAACAGCCACGAAAGGGCGGTGCTCACAAGGCACCATATCTTTATTCTTTCGATCTGGAAAATTATAGTGCCGCTTTGACCGAGGGGTTTAAAGGAGGTTGGTAATTGCCAGATCGGAAATCATTGATTTCGGTCTCATAAACAATCGTGATTTTATATATCATCTGTAATAGCTGTCTTCAAAAAGTAACCAATGTCCAAAATTTATAAATTCTCCTTATCAATTATATTATTGGCAAGCGTTAATGGTTATTGTCAAACATCTCTGCCCGTTCCGGTTAATTTACAAACAGCCTATAATAATGGTACCAGAACAATCAGCGGTGTACCGGGAAAAAATTATTGGCAAAACAGCGCAGATTATGATATTAGGATAAATTTTGATCCGCAAACGCGAATCCTTGGAGGCACAGTAGCAATTGACTATTTTAATAACAGCCCCGACACCTTAAAACAGATTATTTTTAAACTTTACCCTAATTTGTATAAACGCGGCGTTGTGCGCAATATGCCGGTGTCTCCCCAGGATATAACTGATGGCGTTGAAATAAAAAAGCTGAGCATTAACCAACAAGACCAAAATGCCTCGCAGTGGCAAATTGACGGCACCGATATGACTGTAAAGGTGCCCCCTTTAAAGCCGAAGCAAAAAATTCAATTTGAGATTGGCTATACTTATACGCTGAACAAAACTTCGCATATACGTACCGGGCAGGTTGATACTGGCGCTTTCTTTGTCGCTTATTTTTTTCCGCGCATTGCTGTTTATGATGATATAGATGGCTGGAACCTTTATCATTATCTTGGGGTTCAGGAATTTTATAATGATTTTTGCCATTTTAATGCCGAAATAACCGTTCCCGGAAATTATGAGGTGTGGGCCACTGGCAACTTGAAAAACGCCGGCGAGGTTTTTAATGATAAGTTTTTAAAACGTATAAATGAAGCCGGAGTAAACGATAATGTGACTAACATAATTACCGAAACGGACTTAAAAGCAGGGGATATTACGGTTAATAAACTTTCGAATACCTGGAAGTTTGAGGCAGACAGTGTTACCGACCTGGCATTCGCCATCAGCAACCATTATTTGTGGAAATCGGCAAGTTTGGTTGTCGACCCGAAAACAAGTAGGCGCACACGAGTGGATGCCGTTTTTAACCCCGAACATAAGGGCTATCACCTAGTAATAAATTACGCGCGTAAAACGGTTGAAGCAATGAGCTATAATTTTCCGAAGTGGCCCTACCCCTACCCTCACGAAACTGTTTTTGATGGTTTGGACCAGATGGAATATCCGATGATGGTGAATGATGCACCTTATGAAAAAGCAGACGACGATATTGAGCTAACCGATCATGAAATTTTTCATACCATGTTTCCATTCTATATGGGTATTAACGAAACCAAATATGCCTGGATGGATGAAGGCTGGGCCACCATGGGCGAGTGGATAATCAGTCGAATTATCGATCCTAAAATTACAGACTTATATGCTATAAGTACTTATGAGGCAAACGCTGGTAAGGAAGAAGACCTTCCAATAATTTCACTAAGCACGCACATGGACGGCATCGCCTATATGATAAACTCTTATCCTAAACCGGCGTTAGGGTATTTATATGTGCGGGATATGCTGGGTGACGAGGTTTTTACAAAAGCACTGCATTATTATATCGCGCAATGGCATGGCAAACACCCAATGCCCTATGATTTTTTTAATTGCATTAATACCGGTTCTGGCGTTAACCTGGATTGGTTTTGGAAAAGCTGGTTTTTTGACCAGGGTGTGCCCGATCTGGCGATAACTAAGGTAACTTCTCAAAAAAACGAATATGTCGTTATTATTACTAATGTCGGCACAAAACCTATACCCATTGACATTACTGTTATCTATGCAAACGGCAGCACCCAACTTCTGCATCAGAGTGTTGAATGCTGGAAAAACGGCAATAAAACATTTAAGTTGAGCTTTAAAGCTAAGGATAACGTAGAAAGAATGACGTTAGGAACAGGTTACGATCCTGATGTAAATAAGGCTGATAACGTTTGGATAAAGCCCCCTCTAAATCTCCCCCGGTAGGGGAGACTTTTGAAATGCGGAAAAAGCAAAGTCTCCCCTACCGGGGGAGATTTAGAGGGGGCTGGGAGCATATTTTAATTATTTGAATGTAAAGCTATGTGATTGCCTTCACTATCAACAAAACCGGCCATATAACCGATTTCGTCGCTAATTTTGGTCTTAGGCATCATAACTTGCCCCCCGGCGCCTTCAATTTTTGCCAAGATAGCCTCCATGTCCGGATTGGCGTTTAAATAAACTTTTACGCCATCGGCACTAGGCTTATGATATGGGCTCTCCACAATTCCACCCCCTACCTTTCCGTTCATCATATCGGCCGGAAAATAGGCCATTTTCATACCCATCATGTCCTGTGTCTCCATTTTGATCCCAAAAATTCCTTCATAGAATTTTTTTGCCCTGGATATATCAGTTACTGATATTTCGAACCAGTTTAAAGCATTTGATGTAGCATCCATAATTTTTCGATTTTAAGGTTTTAATTGTTTTTAAAGTTATTTTTCTGATGTTAAGTTAATGTGCATTGATTAATAAAAAACATTATTCTCACAACCCCTCAATATTTTTATTATCCAAACCTACCTTGATTTAGTGACAACAATAGCGTACAAATACGACAACATTAGGGGTTGATTGCGACAAACGTTTGTTGTAAGTTTGTTTGTAACAATCGGGGTTAAAAGGATTTATAAAACATAAGGAAAAAGCAGTTTTATATCCGGGTAATCCATAAAACTTATTATTCCTTTAACCTATTAATCTCCAGAATATGAAACACGTCTCGATCTTAGTTCCGCAGGGCCCTTGTATATTAAGCAGTGTAATAGGGGCGTTTAAGGTATTGACCACTGTAAACATAACTTTGAAAAACCAGGGTAAAAGGCCTTTATTTAAGGTACACCTGGTAGGAATTACCAATGAAACCGTTTTATATGATGGTTTATTTGTTGTGCGGCCGGATACCTTGCTGCAGGATGCACCAAAAACTGACTTGATTATAATACCTGCTTTGCAGGGGGACATCCCAACAAGTCTGAAAATGAATGGCGCATATATTCCATGGATTGCCGAACAATATAAGTTAGGAGCCGAAGTGGCCAGCCTTTGTACGGGTGCATTTTTGCTTGCTTCAACGGGATTGTTGAAAGGCCGAAAATGTTCTACGCATTGGCTGGCGGCTGATGCGTTTAAACAGGCCTTCCCGGATGTGAAATTACAGCCGGAAAAAATCATAATTGACGAAATGGGTATTTACTCCAGCGGAGGTGCTTATTCTTTTCTTAACCTGATGATTTACCTGGTAGAGAAATTTTGCGGGCGCGAAATGGCCGTTTACTGCGCAAAAGTGCTCGAAATAGAAATTGAACGCAAGAGCCAGTCGCCGTTTGCCATATTTATTGGCCAAAAAGAGCACGAGGACGAACCAATAAGAAAGGCACAGGTTTATATCGAAAATAACGTGGGCAATAAAGTGTCCGTCGAGCAGCTTTCAGAAATGTTTGCCATTAGCCGCCGTAATTTTGAACGTAGGTTTAAAAAAGCTACATCAAACACTCCCGTGGAATACCTTCAACGCGTAAAAATAGAGGCCGCCAAAAAGAGTCTGGAATCGAGCCGCGAAAATATTAACGAAGTGATGTACGCCGTTGGCTATTCGGACAGCAAGGCTTTCCGTACCATGTTTAAAAAAATAACCGGACTTTCACCGGTGAGTTATCGTAATAAATATAACAGGGAGTTGGCGGTGAGTTTAGTTAATTAGATATGTAAAAGTTGAAGTAATAATATTTAACCGGCTTTAAAGAGATCATCAAGAAAATCATGGTCATACTAGGTTCACAAAATCACCGGGATTTTGTCTAGCATATTTTTCAATTAACTCCATTGTGGTATTGTTGATTTCATAATATGCGGTATTAAATTCCTCAAACTTGGTTAGCTGGGTATAAAGCGATCCGATTTTGCCTTCTTTGTTAGCCAATTCAAATTTATTTATGTGCGACAAATATTCGATATCTGCCATTTCCAAAAGATGTAGCAAATTGTCATCTCCGATAAGTTTAAGTCCTTCGATAATAGGATATAAATATTTCCGATAACCGTTCAGATAAAATTGAACAAAGCCGCCATTTGTTACTTGCCCATCAAGATACCAAAAGAAATAAAGCGCTTTCTGGCCAGGAGAAAAGCGTTTAGATAATGACTTATCTTCTTCTTGATCTTCAGCTATATTTATTGGTTCCAAAATAGCCCATCCGAAGTCCCAAGAATGTAGAGACTCAAACTCAGTTTTCTCAAAATTTGGTTTTAAATGATTTTCTTTTTCAAAAGTGTTATAAAGTTTCATTTGTATATATCTATTTATTCTCCGCAAACTATAGAAACAAACTCCAAGATCAATGGATTAGGCTTATCAAACGAAGAGTTAATTTGTGGCACAAAAAGAGTCGCAATAAAAAATGGATGTCCTTTCAATTCTAAAATCCTAACCTCTCCGCTGTCGTCGTCACCAACTATCTTAAACCCATTTTTATCAATTTCAGCTTGGTATTCGGGGTTCAAACCGAAATTGCAATAGTAGTTTTCACTGATGGTGTCGGAATTGAATATTTTATAGATCTTTGATTGCTTATCAGTTATGTTGATTTTCAGGGCTTGACCTGCAAGTGAGCAGCTTAACGGGTTAATGACGAGGTTGGATGCATAAGGATTCGATTCAGCATGGTCAGCATCTTTGATGTCTAAAACATTCCTGGCAAATTCGATAACCATATGCTGGAAACCACCACAGGTGCCCAGCGTCGGGATGTTATTTACCCGGGCATACTTTATAATTTCCAAAACACCTTCCATTGAATGATAAGGGCTGCCCGGCGCAATTAAAAATCCACGGTAATTTTTAGTTATCGACGCAAAATTTTCGACAATGCTTTCCGTCGGTATCCAATCTGCTTGCAGTTTAAGGTTCAAATAGCTTTTCGAGTGTTCAATAGAGTTATTGGTGGCAATATGAGTCGGAGCCGCCGGATTAAAATCGCCTATTATTGCAAGTTTCATATTTATAATATCAAACCTGTATGGGTAACTTAACTATAAATTCAGACCCTTTTCCGTCCTCACTTTCAACAATTATAGTCCCACCATGCCCCTTCACCACCATATCGTAAGTCAAAGATAAACCCAAACCGGTACCCTCCCCGGTTGGCTTCGTGGTAAAAAATGGCTGCATGATTTTATCTTTGATAGCATCGGGAATACCCACACCATTGTCTTTAACTTTTATAACCATATCGCCATTGTTTGAAAATGTTGTTACTGATACCCTTGGTTCATAATTATCCCCTGCGTCTTTCTTCTTTTGGTTTACCGCATAAAATGCGTTGTTAAATAAATTCAGCAAAACCCTACCAATATCTTGCGGTACCACACTTATCAATGGAAGGTCGCCTCCAAAGTTGGTAACCAGTTCAGCGTTTAAATTTTTGTCTTTCGATCGCAGTCCGTGATATGCCAGCCGGAGATATTCATCGGCAAGGGCGTTAATGTTAGTTGGTTCTTTAGTTCCCCTTGCAGTCTTGCTGTGTTGCAGCATGCCTTTAACAATAGCATCAGCGCGCTTGCCGTGATGATTTATTTTTTGTTCGTTTTGTTTAATATCCGTTGCTATAACCAGAGCTTCACTAATGTTGCCGGAAGTTAATTCAGCTTCCAGTTCACTTATCATTTCCTGGTTCACCTCCGAAAAATTATTTACAAAGTTGAGCGGATTTTGTATTTCATGAGCAATGCCTGCGGTTAACTCTCCAAGCGATGCCATTTTTTCCGATTGAATGAGTTGTGTTTGGGCCGTTTTTAACTCTGCAAGTGTTTTTTCAAGGTTGTCCTTTTGCACTTCCAGATTATCTCTTTGGGCGGCTATTTCTTCTTTCTGCTGCAATACTTCTTCCGTACGTTCGTGTACCTTATGTTCAAGCACGCGTTTTTCTCTGATTAATTTACGCGATCTGTACCATGTAAAACTCAATGCCGCGCCAATAAATAAAACTATGTACAAAATATAAGCCCACACGGTTTGCCACCATGGCGGATTGACGGTAAAACTAAAGTTTGCGGGCTTGCTCCATACGTTATCGGAACCCCTGCTTATCACTTCAAAGGTGTAATTTCCGGGCTGCAGGTTCATATAATTAACGGTGGATGTATCACTTGTGATATCGCTCCAATTTTTATCAACCCCGCTTAGTATATACCGATAGCGTGTGGTATCATGCGGGGTCAAATTTAAAGTACAGTAATGGAAATGGATAAAATTTTGATTAAAAGGGATTTGCAAATTGACAGGCAAATTGCTGGGGCCGGTAACATCATCCCATTGTAAACCGCTTCGAAATGCAGAACTTGTATTCGCTGGCGTTTCGTCCTTTAAAAAGGAGGTTTCTCCCTTTTGCCGCCAAAGCGTGTCTATGGCCGATGGGTTAAATCTTGTTTTGTCAAAAAAATACATTGGGTGGTCATATACACTAATGCCAGTAATGTATGGAACCGGTTGAAAAGTATCTTTTTCACCAGGGTCCATTGCTGTCAGCCCCAATCCGCCCGACCAATAAATGCCGTCCCTTGTCATTAGGTCAGCATTGTGACTAACGGGTTGCTTTTCATACATACCATGCGAAACTGCCTGCCATTTTCTTTTGGCGCTAACACCTCCGGCAGGAGGAGTAATCACGGTTACACCCTGATTAGTACGGGCGTAGATGTTCCCTTTATACTGCAGCAGCGACCATACTTTGTTATCTAAAAGACCTTGCGCGGTTGAAAAATTGGTGATCGTTTGGTTTTTAAGGTCGGCTACATAAATCCCATTATTAGTGCCCATCCATACATTCCCTTTATTATCGGGTAAGAAGTGTACTGAACTATATCTTTTGCGACGCTTGATATTTGTCAGAAATTGAACTGTACCGGCATCAGGATCCACAACCTCGACCTCTCCATAACTGTCGCTGAGCCAAATACGGCCCTGCCCGTCCAGGCACATAAAATAAATGTAATCATCAAGTTGCAGCTCATCTTTCCCAAAATGTTTAATTGTTTTGTTTTTGGGGTCGTACAAGTTTATTCCTCTCTCTGTCCCGTCAAGATACCATACCCTACTCGTCTTATCGAACAAAATATTGGAATAACTGCTCTTAAGGTGCGTAATCGTTTTTCCTGCCGTATCCAATATTTCCAAACTGCTGTCTGTCGAAATAAAAAATCTTTCACCGGCCTGTCTAATAAAATGGACGAACTCGTTAGCAAGCCCCTGTTTAATACCCAGGTGCCGGCTTGTTCTTTTTTTGAGGTTTAATATATTCACGCCCTGGGAAGTAGCCTGCCAGATCAGGCCGTGCCCATCTTCAATTAAGTTAGTTGTAGTATCTTTACCGATATTTTCGGCGAGATACCTATCGTCGCTTATCATATTTAGCCCTGAACCTGTGCCTATCCACGTCTGGCCCCTGCTGTCGTGTTTGATGTCGTAAACATCATTCGCAATTAAGCCGTTATTTTTTTTCAGGTGGATAACGCCGCGCTTGGCAGGGTCTATAATTGTTACTCCATTTGCGCCAGTTCCTATCCAAATCCTGCCTTTATCGTCCTGTGTTAAACTTATCACGTTCATCCTCGGAGCAGGGGATTGCGCTTCGCTTATGGTTTGGATAGAATTTTTTTGAACGTCTATTACATTGATCAGGCCTCCATATATCCCGGCCCATAAACGGCCCGTACTGTCACGAAGCACATTGTTTACACGATCTGAAATTAAACCATGAGCCTGGTCAAGGTGTTTGATTTTCTTATTTTTAAGATCCAATATATTCAGCCCCCCGCCGCCTTGACTTATCCAAATATTTCCGCTTTTATCTTCCATCATTCCCACAGTCCTGTTGGAAGTGGACAGCCCATGCGCCTTATCCAATATTTTAACGGTTTGTGTTTTTGTATCAATAATCTTAACAACGCCCGTTTCTGAAGTAGCCCATATTCGTTGCTGCTGGTCCAGCATCATACGGTGAAGGCTATCAATGCCCTGGCCCGCGATCGATTTTTTTAATACTCCTCCTTTGAAGTCCAGCACCTGTGTTGTGCCGAAAGTATTGGCCAACCAGATATTGCCCAAAGTATCCTGCAGCATGCCGTAACCATTTTCTGGGTACGATAAAAACAATAAAAGATTTTCCCCGTCGAAACGGTAAAGGCCCTGTTCTGAGGTAATCCACAAAAAACCATCTCTGTCATACAACAAAGAAGTGATCACTATTTCCGGGGTTTTTTGGTCTTCGCCAAATCCAAAAAGATATAAATTGCCATTTTTAATTTGCGGCTTCGCACCTTTGACGAGTTTGGGCGGTGGCAGGATATAGGTTTTAAACTTTAACGGATGTGATGGGAGCTTATCGATATCCAAGTCCTTTTCGGGAAGGGCGCCTGGATCAAACTTTGTTTCCTCAACAGGATAAGCAAAGGGCTTAAACCCGGCAGTATCGAAAGCTTGTTCCGGGAGCTTATCCCAGCTTAGCGTTGTTACCACGGGTTTTACTGCGACCGCTTTGACAGCCGCCCAACTTGTTTTTTTTGGCTTGCTGAATTTTAAAGGCTGTACAACAGGTTGCGCAGCATTCGTCGGGGCTGGCGGTATATTAGTATTTGAACCAATATTACACGATGCAAGAGCAACGCTGATAACAATAGTGATTAATACGTAAAAGCAATTTTTAGTGATAAACATATGGCCTTCCTGTTTTAATTTTTAAACCGGTAATGAAACTATAAACTCCGAACCCTTCCCTTCAACACTCTCAACCTGTATACTCCCTCCGTGTCCTTTCACTACCATGTCATAGGTTAATGATAAGCCCAAACCTGTTCCTTCCCCGGTTGGTTTGGTAGTAAAAAATGGCTGCATAATCTTGTCTTTTATCGCGTCAGGGATACCGGTTCCATTGTCTTTTATTTTGATAATTACCTGTCCATTTTCTGATGAGGTAATTACTAACGCTTCCGGCTTATAATTTTCGCCCGCTACTTTCTGCTTTTGGTTTACTGCGTAAAAGGCGTTATTGAAAAGGTTTAGCAACACCCGGCCAATATCCTGGGGTATAACATTTATTTGAGGCAGATCAGCATCAAGATTAGTAACCAGTTCTGCCTTAAAGTTATTATCCTTCGATCGCATACCGTGGTAAGCCAGACGAAGGTATTCATCGGCTAGTGCATTAATGTCGATTGGTTCTTTTGCCCCCCTGCCTGTTTTGCTATGCTGAAGCATGCTTTTTACTATTGCATCGGCACGTTTGCCGTGGTGACTTATTTTTTGTTCGTTTTGTTTAATGCCTGTTGCAATTGACAGTGCTTCACTAATATTACCTGATGTTAGCACTCCTTCCAGTTCATCTATCATTTCCTGGTTCACTTCCGAAAAGTTATTAACAAAATTGAGCGGATTCTGAATTTCGTGTGCGATGCCTGCAGTTAGTTCTCCCAGTGACGCCATTTTTTCCCGTTGCACCAGTTGTGTTTGGGTGGCTTTTAATTCGGACAGTGTTTGCTCCACGCTTTTTTTCTGCGTTTCAATTTCTTCATTTTGATTATGCAAAAGTTTATTTGCCTTTTGCCGCTGGTTACTGTTTCTCCAAAAAAGAATGACTAATAGTAATAATACAACCAGGCCGCCAATAAGTAAATAAATTCTCACTTTGTTCTTATACTGTTCTTGTGCTGCTGCTATGTCTTGCTTTCTTTGCCTTTCATCAAAATCAAGCGACAGCAATTGTTTTACCTTATCCTGGCTGTACAAGCTGTCTTTTGCGGCCGTGGTAATTTTAAAATATTTGTAGGCTTCGGGAATATTTTTATCCTCATCATAATATGCATACAGCACTTTGCCTGCATTTAAAACATCTTGTTCATATTTTCCCTCACTAGCGGTTTCCAGCGCTTTTTGGGCATAATATTCTGCCGAATCTTGCTGTTTGTTTTTATGATAAGTCTTAGCTATACTAAGGTAGGTATCATTCAAATCTTCACCGTTACCAGCTAATTTGTCATTTATAACCGCCTCCCTGAAAAACCGGAGTGCTTTATCCTTATCCCCCCTTGCAGATTCTAATTCCCCCAGATCATGCTGAATTCCACCCATCATATCAATAAAATCTAATTTTTTGGCATCATCGTAACTGAGATTCAGGTAATGTTCAGCCAAATTCATTTGATGTAAATCCAGGTAGCACTCACCTATATTTTCATTAATAATTGCTCTAAGGTGTTTATGGTTAGGTAGCAATGTATGGGTTGAGGCGTAAGCGTTTAATTGTTTTTCGGCAGCGTGTAAATACGTAAGCGCAGTTTTGTAGTCCTCTTCGGTAATATAAGCATTGCCTATATTATTATTCACTCTCGACATACCGAAAAGATCACCCAACGGCTCGAATATTCTCAGGGCTTTTAAATAAAACTGCATAGTTTTAACATAGTCGCCTAAATAGGTGTAGGCATTTGCCAGGCTGGTAAAGCACATTGCCTGATCTATGGTCCAATTGTTCTTTTTAGCTAATAAGTATCCCTGTTGTGTAAATATTATGGCAGAATCCGGGTTAGACATAAAATAGATATGGTTCAAGGCTAATAACGCAGCAAACCTGGCTGTATCTGTTTCGGCTTTAGCTAAAGCAAGCCTTAAGGTGTCACTTTTTTTATGCTGCGCATTGCAAATAACCGCTGCAAAAATTAACGAAAGAATTAGAAGACCTTTTTTCATTTGTTATTATTTTGTTGGCATTGAAATAATAAATTCGGCAAACTCACCCTCTGAAGTGTCAACATTTATACTCCCTCCATAACCCTTCACTACAATGTCATAACTTAGCGATAATCCTAGCCCTGTACCTTCACCAGTAGGTTTAGTAGTAAAAAATGGCTGCATGACCTTGTGTTTTATGGCATCGAATATATCAAAGCCACAATCTTTTACTTTGATAGTCGAATAACCATCCATCTTTTCGATCTTATTATTTGAGGCAGCTGATATAAATACGGGCAGCTTTAAAGTGATCAGGACAAGGGCTTTTCTCATTAGGGATTTGGACAAGTTGTTTGGACTAAGCTAAGAAAATTAAAAAGATTATTCAAAATCAGGCATTTGCAAAGCGGAGATAAATTTTACCCTCTAATTACCATACCTTTTCTAAATTGCAAACTTTAAGCGAATATTATGCATAGAGGCGGTTTCATAACCCTGTTCCTGATCATTACTGGCCTTAGCCTGTTGCTGGATTGGTATGTTTTTGCAGGATTAAAAACATTTACCCATGACTGGTCTTCGGCAAAATTACGCAACCTGGTAACCTGGAGCTACCTGATTGTTTCGATAGGCGTAATTGTGTTGTTTTTAGCCGGGATGAATAGTTTCAGCACCGCTAAAGGGATGATGCCGTTCCACGAGTGGGTACTTAGCCTGTTCCTTGCATTTTTTATTACCAAAATATTTTTCGTGCTGATACTGTTTTTGGGGGACATCGGGCGGTTTTTTTATGGGATAGTAAATCATGTCGTAAGCCCGAAAGAAAAGGTAATAGAACCCTACTTTCCTGCCCGGCGCAAGTTCATCAGCGAGATTGCAATCCTTGTAGCTGCCGTACCACTTACCGGATTTCTCTACGCCATGCTGAAAGGAAAGTACGATTATAAAGTTCACAGGGAAACTTTATATTTCGATGATCTGCCCGAAGCTTTTGATGGTTTTACTATCACTCAAATCTCCGATATTCATTCGGGCAGTTTTGATAACAAAGCTGCCGTTCAAAGAGGTATTGATCTGGCGAAAGCTCAAAAAAGCGACCTTTTTGTTTTTACCGGCGACCTGGTAAATAACGCTGCCTGGGAAATTGAACCATATCTCGATAATTTTAGTCAGCTCAAAGCGCCATACGGACAGTTTTCCATACTTGGCAACCACGATTACGGCGATTATATT
>DASXMZ010000298.1:0-2170 GCA_036495385.1 Mucilaginibacter sp.
ATGATTGCTGTATGTAAATAGAATCGGAAGGCGAGGCCGAGGCATCATAATTAAAAATAACTGAATTAGGGATGCCTTTTGCTAATCTCTGGCTGCTGAATGTGTATGTTCCAGAGTTAATATTTTCCTCATTCCTTTTTACAGCGTATATAGTTAAAAACGCGGCCAGGGCAACGACCGATACACCAACCAAAACTTTTATGTATGATTTAAAATGAACACGCGGTTTTTCCTGTGGTTGTCGCTGTATCTTCTCCTGTAAACCTTTTATTTTTAGAAAAGCCCGCCAGGTTTCGAAATCCGCAAACTTCGCCAGTGTATCTAACGTGGTGGCGCTTGGCAAATGATTATATGCGGCCCTTCCCCAAATCCTTCGTAAAGTACTGGCGCTTAATAATATTTTAGTTTTTTCAAATATCAATTGATTCAGTGTTTCAAAGTCTCTGCTTTGCCAGGACGCAGCATCACCCCACCCTAATTGATCTTCAATAATTTGTAATAGTTTTTTTATCTCGTATGTCATTAAAAATCAATGTGATAAAACTTGAAAAAACTTGACGGGTAAATGAATTGTGGTAAATAACAAGCATAACTATGTTTATGCAACCAGCGCAATAATGAAATCATTATCGCCGGCTTTTCTGACAAACATCGCTTTTATAAAACAAATTAAATTAAAGAAAATGAACAAATTAAAAGAATTAACTTTTTTCTGTACTATCGTTTTATTAGTGTCAATGAAGCCGCTATATGCACAAACAATTTACGTTGATGCAGTAAACGGTAAAGATGGAGCCAAAGGAACAATTTCCGATCCGTTGCCGGGATTGGAACAGGCTATTTCAATGACAAATGGATTTAGTGGTAATGAACTTGTCACCATTAAACTGACACCGGGCCTTTATGTAGTGTCTCATGAAATGATTATTAAAACAGCCAAAGCGCCGACCGACGATGTAAAATTTACAATTGAGGCAACAATTATGCCTGATGACCCTGAATGGCAGCCAGCTAAAATGCCGGTTATTCAATCAATTGCACCCAATAATTCAAAGTTACATTTCACACACAGTATAGGCTTTTTCATTGCAAAAGAAAATGTGAGTATTAAAGGATTAAAATTCGTCGGCAATGCGAGTCCGGATGTGGCCTATTACTATCCAATAAACCGGGAAAGCGGAGATTTAAATGGCCTTGAAGTATCACAATGTTATTTTATCGGTGAAAAAAACTCGACAAGACTGCAAAGCGGGTTATGGGCAAACGGCGCCGGGATCCATGTAGACCACTGTATATTTTATAACTGTCGAAATGCCATGGTGCTTATTCAATCAATCAAAGATTTTTCCCTTACAAATTCCATTATTTATGGAGCTTATGAATCGGGGATTTGGTTTGGTAACTCAAAAGAGCCATTTGTGTTTAATGAGAACATTGTGACCCATTGCAACTTTTTTTGGGTAAGACCAAACAATACCCAACCTGCTTATACCTTCAAAAATTCCCTGATTACGGAAAACAATAATTATATGGGATATATTGCCGGCGAACTTATTCCGGCAGAGAAAAATGATATCACCGAAATAGGGATCCGAAAAAAAGGCATCGTAAAGCTGGTGGAAATAAAAACCGAGCCAATGCAGCCCCATGACTATTTAAATCTTTCCACCGAATCCGACGGCAGGGATATACCGGCAGGGATATTTAAGCGTACGGGTAAATAAGCTTTTTGGCATTATCGCAAAAATGAAATTGTTTAAGAAAATTCATTGACCGGAAACGGACGACAGCTGTACTGAAATGATACAATTAAAAATCAATAACTATACAAGTTATTGATTTTTAATTGGTTAAATAAACGGCATTTTATTTGACAGCATCAAGTAGTAATATAGCAGTAAATGAAACATCATAAAAAACTTGAACAACGTACCTTTTTAGAAGACCGTTTTGAAATTTTGATAAAGAAACAGAAAGCCGGGAAAGCGAGCTTTAACGAACTGACCGAACTGGATGAAATTGTAAATAAGCATGCCGCTTTTCGTGAAAGGATACTGGAAGAAATGCACATAGCAGATGGACCGTCGAATAATCCGGCGAATGAGGAGTTAACATTGGAGGTAAAAAAACAACCTGTTAATTTATTATCAGTAATCAAATCCTTTGTCGG
>DASXMZ010000299.1:0-4702 GCA_036495385.1 Mucilaginibacter sp.
CGGCGATAATCGGGATGTTCCACGTATGAGGGCCTCCACCTCTATGCTTTGGCGGCCCAAGTTTCTGGAAGGCTGCTTCTACTAACCGGTGTATGTTTAGCCAAAAGTCGAGGTAACTATTTAATATCACTATCAGTGCAATTATTCCTGTAACAATAAGCAGGTAAATGCCTGTGTAGTTTTTCAATAAGAAATTAGGAATCAGTATTGTTGAATTCAGGTAGTAGGCAATAACCAGCAGGCCAAAAACAATAACCTCCTTTATCCACAACTGAAAAGGAATGGGGACATGCATTGCCAAGGGCTGGGTAAAATATATTGTACCAAAAACCGCCCATACTAAAAAATGGATGAGTACAGTAATCAGTTTGCTCTCGGATTTCGGAAAGATCATCTCATAAAAGTTTTATTTTCAATCGCTTAAACAGCGTTATATAACAACAATATTACAAATCAATTTGGCAATAAGCCAATCATAATCTATCAGGGGCCAAAGTTTACCGACAAGGGGGATGTATTTATCTTTGAAAAGATGCTTCAGCCGGCATCATATAATGACACCTGCTTTGTAGGGTAAAAACGGGTTTTAATCTACTTTTATGTAGCCTCCGTCTATTCTATTTTTTAGTAGATCACTTTTGATATTGATTTGCACATCTAAATTAAATATCGAATGAAATTAATCTACTTTCTTATTGCCGCTGCTCTTTTAATAAGCGTAAGGAGCTACGCCCAAACGGGCAGGGATGTGCATGGGTCGCTGATAGATTCGACCAAACAAACTCTGCCCGGTTCAACGGTTACGCTTTTAATGGGTACAGATAGCGTTAAGGTAATTACAGATGCGAAAGGAGCATTTGTTTTTCCGGCGGTAAAGGCAACCCAATTCACTTTGGTGATACAATCCATCGGTTACCAACCTTTAAAGCGTCACATAACGCTTGACAACACCAACCAGCCGGTTTTTTTGAGGCCAATAATTTTGAAGGCCTCAACTACCATGTTAAATACGGTTGTTATATCCGATGTGCTTCCGGTAAAAATAAAGGAAGATACTGTGGAATTTAACACTGCTGCTTATAAGGTTCGTGATGGTGCACCTATTGAGGATGTTATCAAAAAAGTGCCCGGCGCTGACGTCGACGCTAACGGCAACGTTACTTTCCAGGGAAAAAGTGTAACTAAAGTACGGGTAAATGGCAAGGACTTTTTTGGTGGCGATTTAAAAACAGCTACACAAAATTTGCCTGCCGATGCGGTACAAAATGTACAATTTTTGAATGATTACGGCGATCAGGCTAATCTTACGGGTATAAAAACCGGTGAACCCGAAACTGTATTGAACATCAACATAAAACCCAGCCGTAACCATGGTATTTTTGGCCAGGCAAGCGCGGGCGGTGGTGCAGATGCTATTCCGCAGGTAGACGGTACAAAAGATGCAGCACGTTACATAGTCCAGGGCAATATATTTGATTTTGACGGCAACCGGCAAATAGCAGCGTTAGGTAATTACAACAACACCAATACCAACCTGTTTAATTTCGGAGGTCCCGGTGGTGGTGGCGGTCCTGGTGGCGGTGGTCGTGGCGGAGGCCCTCCGGGAGGCAACAATAACAATACTAACGGTATTACCACTACCCGTTCAATAGGCTTCAACTATCGCGACAACTGGGGAAAAAAGATAACCGTATATGGTAGCTACAGCTTTTCTGACAATACCATTTATACTACCAGCTCAGTTTTACAAAACAACATTTCGCTCGCCGAGCCCAGTACAACTAAGCAGATGAGCACCGAAACTGATAAAAAGATGAACCACCGGTTTACTTTTAATATGGAATACAAACCAGATACCATTAACTATTTAAAAATCACGCCATCGTTTAGTTATGCAGGGGTAACCAGCAACCAGAATTCAGAAAACATTTACGAGACAACAGTACCTGTAAGCGATTATAATGTTAATAGTAACAGCCATTCGGAGGCGCCAAATTATGGTATCAACGTGTTATATAATCACAGGTTTAATAGTCATGGTCGCAACTTCAGCATAAATGTTGGTGTGGGCAGATCGAGCAACGACCAGTATCAAAACCCTGACTATACCTATAATGCCGGAATACCGACTGCTCCACTCACCCAGTATATAACAACAAACAGTAAGACTGACACGTTGGGCACTTATGTATCATTCATCGAGCCAATAAGCAGACGGTCATTTGTGGAGCTTAATTATAATTATAAAAACAGCAACACAACTGCCGATAAGTTAACAGATACACTAGCCACATCCGGGCAGATTAATGAATATCCGCTGCTGAGCAATAATTATAATTTCACATTTATAACCAACAGAGTAGGGGTAAATTATCGCTTTGTAGAAAAGAAATACAATTTTGTATTGGGTGTTACTGCGCAACCCTCGGTATTGGATGGAAGTTCGCCCGAAAGTGCACCAACTCACGTCAGTGACTTCAACTTTTCGCCTAATGCCCACTTTATTTACAACTTTTCCCGCACCCAAACTTTTAGCGCTAATTTTAGCGGATCAAGCGTATCACCAACGTATACGCAGCTACAGCCGGTTGTAGATTTTAGCAATGCGTTGTATCCGGTAATAGGAAATCCAGATATTAAACAACAGTATAATAATACCCTGTCTTTCCGTTATAATAAGTTCAATTTTCAGTCGGGCAATGTATTCTTTAGTAATTTATCTTTTGTACAAGCCGATAACGCTATCGTATCCAATACTACCTACTATCCGCAGGTATATGCACCAAATGGTATACCTAGCAAGCTAGCCGGTACTATTGCTACAGGTTATCAAAACACGGATGGTTATTATTCAACTTCAGCATTTTACGTATTTGCAAAACCCTGGGAAAAGCGTAAGTACAACCTGTTTTTGATTGGTAACGTATCATATACTAACAATATATCCTACATTACCGATATAGCGCCGGTAACCTATGATGCTACCACAGAGAAGAATATCGCCAAAACGTTAGTTGCTTCGCAGGGGGTACGCTTCAGGTTGGATATTACCGACGTAATCGACGCTGAAGCGAATACATCGTATGCTGTCAACTCCTCAAATAACTCCATCGAACAGCCAGGCGTACAGGATCATTTCAGAACCTGGACTTTGGGGCTGAACGGTAAAAATTACTTTTTTAAAGACTGGACTTACAGCTACGATTATACTAAAACCCTTTATTATGGATACCAGGGTGCAAAAAACCCGAATGTATTCAATACGTATGTGGAGCGCAGGTTCTTAAAAGCAAATATGGCGACGCTTCGTTTTACTGTACAAGACGTATTTAACCAAAATACAGGGTTTTCCAGTTCACAAACCGGAACGATTATACAGCAGAGCAATTATAACAGGCTGGGACGCTATTATTTGCTGACCTTTACATACCGTTTCCAGAAAATGACAGGCAAAGCACCTGAACGTGGTCCTGGCAGAGGGTTTGGTCCTCCGGGCGGGGGGCCAGGTGGCGGCTTCGGCGGTCCTCCGGGTGGCGGCGGTTGATTAATTTAATTGTAACGAAACAAAACTATCCAGCGTCTTATAGATGCATGAAATTAAGAACTTGAGATTCGTTCAAGGATCATGAGAAAAGGTCGATGGTGAGAGATTGACCTGGATTTAGTTGATTGTTATTGGATTTTTAATTCGTAACAAAGCGTTCCGCGGTGAGAGGCGGGGCGCTTTTTTTGTGGAGGTAAAATATTGGAGTTAGTCAACATTATATGAAATTGAACGTATAAATTATAGCGTAACAAATACAGTATATTTTAATAATTAATAATAATTAGCGGTTAAAATTGTTCTCTTTGTGGATTATGACTATGTGTTTAACTCCATGTGAAGAAAGTTATTTAAATATTAAACAATCCAAGGGAAAAATAGTCAAAAATCTGTTATCTATGTCTCTTTATTAACCGTGGAAATACTTGAAAGCACTTAAATATTTGTTGAGCATGACATCAGTCTTAAGTGTTTTAAATGCTTTCGCCGTCCAGTCTAAATCAAGTGATGCGATTTGGAATGCAACTGCTGACACTGTAAGGCCTGTTGCAGCCGATACAACGAGGCAAAAAGACATGATAGACGTGGTTCAAAAAGTATTAAATAAAAAAATATCAGCTGAAAAGAGGGAATCGCCCAAAAAAGCAAATTTTTCTGTTATTCCATACGTGGGATATACGCTTTCAACAGGCTTTATTGTTGCCGTAAGTGGTAACGTTGGTTTTTTTACCAGTTCAACCCATAATGAAAATTATTCGATAGTAACAGCTGATTTATCGTACGATACTGAAAACCAGAAAGTTTTTCTTACACGGTCAGAAATATGGACCAACGAAAATAAATATAAGATAGTGTCAGATCTGCGTTTTGAAAAGTATCCGACCGACACTTACGGTTTAGGCACATTTACAACATTTGCTACAGACAACGATTTGGTTTATTATTATCTGCGTATTTATGAAACGGTGTTAAAAAAAATAACGGGTAACTTTTATGCAGGTATAGGTTACAATCTTGATTATCATTATGATATTAGAGCAAGTGGTAACTCAGATAATTCAGTTTCAGATTTTGAAAAATATGGACAAACAACTAAGTCAACATCGTCGGGATTAAATATCGATTTTTTATTCGACAGCCGGAAAAATCCCTTTAACC
>DASXMZ010000300.1:0-2396 GCA_036495385.1 Mucilaginibacter sp.
GAAGCATCGGGTATGGATACTATGGTTGCCAAGGCCCTTACGGAAAATCCGCCGTCCGAATACTGAATATCGCCTTCGCCAATAACCACCGGCGTGCCAAAAATACCCGAGTTAAGTCCTAAACTATCGGCTTTGTGCGGACTCACACCTACCGTGCCACCGTAGTAACCAGACAGTTGAGCCGAAAAATTACCCTTGTAAAACCGCAAAGCCGCGGTAATAGCCAGGTTATTGCCGGTGGCGTTACGGCCCTCAAACCTGCCTTCGCGAATGCCGCTGCCGTGTACAAAACCTGCAGAAGTTAATCCATTTACAAGCCCTACGGAGTAGCTAAGCGGTAAATTATTAAAATTTCCATATAATCCCACACCTAATTCGCGCCAGGTAGATGGGAGAATAAACGTTTCCACGTAATTACGCTCATTGCCATTAAAGGTGTTGGGCAAATGATTTTCGTTAAGTATGCCTATACGCGGAAGAAATAAACCAGCGACAAGGTATTGACTGGCACTTAAATTAAATTTTAAATAAGCTTGCTCAATGGCAACTTCACCGCCTTCTTCGCCACCGGCAACCTTTGCATCCTCAACTTCAAGTTCAGAAAAAACAGAAATTTGATCATTGAATTTATGCCCCGTGAAGAGCACGAAACGTTCAAGGTCAAGCCTCGAAGTTTGCAGATTTGAATTACGCTGGTAGAACGCATTACCATATCCGCCAATTGTTGTCGAGCTTTTTGATTGGTTATTATTTAAAGAATCTTCGGAGGTTGTCGAGGTTGTCTTTTGCGCAAATAAAGTTGCTGTAATTAGAAGAAAACATATTGAAAAAGTAAAGATTTTTGCTTGCATAAGTTCTATTTAAAGTGCAGGCAAAGTAAATGCTTATTTAGACTTAATCCAAATAAAAATAAATAAATTAAATTGCTCTTTTATTACTCCAAAAAGGAATCAATCACGCCACAAATAGGGGAATAACAAAAGTGAAGTTGCAACAACGATAACATTTATAGCAAGCAGTGCACCCATATTGCCATAACTTAAGCTCCTGTCAATGCCATCCATGGCATTTTTGCTTAGCCGGATAAGAAGTAAAATAACGGGAATTATAACGGGGAAGCTTAAAATTGCCATGAGTGTTCCGTTATTACCTGCTTTTGATGCAATTGCAGATATCATGGTGAAAACTGTTGAAAAGCTTATGCTTCCTAACAAAACCGTTAAAAAGTAATAGAGCGGGTCGCCGACGGTATTGGTGAAAAAAAGGATGTAAACAAGCAATGCAAGTGTGCTGAGCAGCGCCATGAGCAATATATTGTAGATTGTTTTTGAAAGAATTATTGCCTGCGGACTCGCAATAGAATAGTAATATAATAGCCGGCTTTTACTCTCCTGCATAAAACTTTTGGCGATAGCATTTACCGAGGCAAACAGCATTATTATCCAAAATAAAACATTCCAAACAATGGGGTAGCTTTTGCTGCCGGAAAAACCGGGATTTAAATTAAAAGAAATGTAACAGATAAACACGGTCGAAACTACGTACAACAGCACTCCGTTAAAGGCATATTTTGAACGCCATTCAAGCGTAATTTCCTTTTTAAACAGGTACCAGGTTTGATTAATAAGTTGTGTTTTGGTCATTGATTATTGGTATTGCTGTTGCTGGTTGGGCTGGCAATTGTTTGCTATTCCATCGCCTAACTATGTCTGCGTCAAGAGTCAATTTTTTGATATATGTTTTCCTTTGAATTTATTTCTCTGAACTTTCTTTTAAAAATGTCCGACCGTATATTCTCTTTACTTCCAAGGCATAAAAATCCCTGAGGACATAGACTATCATAAAAAAGCCCAAGTATTTTCTCCTGCAATTGCGTTTCAAAATAAATAAAAACGTTTCTGCAGCTGATTAGCTGAAATTCGTTAAAAACAGTATCAGATATCAAATTATGAACAGAGAACAACGTATTCAGCTTCAATTCGCTATGTATGGCAGCCGCATCGTACATGGTGGTAAAATGATTTGCAAAAGATCCGCTCAGGCCAGTCAATTGGTAGTTCTCTGAATAGCTTTTTATGTTTCTAAAACTGTAAATACCCTTACGGGCTTTTTTCAGCATATCCGTATTAATATCCGTGCCGTAAATAAACGACTTCTTTTTCAACCCCGCTTCCTGCATTAAAATAGCCAGGGAATAAGCTTCTTCGCCTGAAGAACATCCGGCAGACCATATTTTTATATGCTGATGGGTTGAAAGATGTGGTAAAACCTGGCTATTCAGCGCTTTATAAAAAGAAGGATCACGAAACATTTCAGTAACGTTGACCGTAATTTCTTCTAGAAACTCCTGAAAAAAATGGGAACTATTAACCAGCGTGTGTTTCAGGTCGTAAATT
>DASXMZ010000301.1:0-3608 GCA_036495385.1 Mucilaginibacter sp.
TTGCCAGCGGCCACACTACCCTATCCGCATCATTAAAGTTTTCGCTAAATAAAAAGGCCGTACCTATAACTATCATCCATATCCATATAGGTTTCCTGAAATTGTATTTGCCGCCCATGTAAAGGCCATAAGCGATAATCCACATCGGCCAGCTGAATAACCAACCGGGGATAAAAAATAAATTCAACTGGTTTACCAGTAACATGGCGCCAATAATCAATATGATAATGCCTGCCATTGTTTTTCCGTTAAGGGAGTTATTTGGGGTTGTTATGTTAGTTTCCATCTTTTTAAGTTTTAAATCTTACTCAAAAGTATAGCGGAAACCAGGGCACAGCAATCAAATGTTGGCGGCCTATTTAAAGATGTCGGTCAGGGTTGAAAAAAAGTCGGTGAAAAGCGATTGGAAAATTTCACCCTACACCTCCGGCTCCTGCTGGCTGAGGCAGTGGAAACTGCCCAAACCCCAGATAATATCGGTTGAATCAATGCCAATCACTTTACGATCAGGGAAACACTGGTGTAAAATATCCAGCGCCTTATCATCATTTCTTGAGCGGTAGGTTGGCACAACAACAGCCGAATTGGCAATATAAAAGTTAGCGTACGAAGCCGGCAACCGCTGACCATCGTAATACACCGCACCGGGCATGGGCAGCTCCACAATGTTTAATTGTTTACCATTAAGCAGCCTCATGGTTTTTAAGCTTTGCAGGTTTTCCTGCAGGATGTGGTAATTATCGTCATCCTTGTTTTCTTCGATAACGGTTACTACAGTATCTTCATTTACAAAACGGGTAATATCGTCAATATGGCCATCGGTATCATCGCCGACTATTCCATCGCCCAACCACAAAATCTGTTCTACGCCGTAGTAATTTTGCAAGTAACTTTCAATTTGCTGCTGATTTAAGTGCGGATTTCGGTTTTTATTAAGCAAGCAGGCAGTGGTAGTTAATACCGTTCCCTTGCCATTAAAATCAACCGAGCCTCCTTCCATAACAATACCGGGGTGGTAAACCTGCAAATTAAAATGTGCACCTATTTTTGTTGGGATCACGTCATCGAGGTCATAGGGAGGATATTTGTCGCCCCAGGCATTATAACCCCAATCGATAATTACTTTTTGCTTTGTACCGGGGTTTATCAAAAACGCCGGGCCATGATCACGGCACCATGCATCATTTGTAGGGAATTCAAAAAATTCGATACGCTTTAAATCAACACCTGCAACCAACAACTGTTGTTTTGCAAATGCTGCCATTTGCTCACCTGCCACATTTATCCGCACCAGCTCCCCTTCACTAACTATTTTAATAAACTCACAATACTTTGGATAGATCAAATCAATCTTACCCGGCCACGATTCTTCTTTATGTGGCCAACTAAGCCAGGTTGCCGTATGTTTTGCCCATTCGGCAGGGAAATGGAAGCCGTCATTAGTCGGAAAGTCCGAAAGTCCGAAAGTCTGAAAGTTAGGATTGGAAGATTTGCTATTATTCATATTTATGTTCTATCCACGCGTCATTGCGAGGCACGAAGCAACCGTTTTCCTGTCTGAACCATGATTCGCTTGATTTATCGATTACATGATTTTATTATTGTGAACTCGCTTAAATTGAAGGCTTTTTGAACCAAAATTTATTAACAATCCAATTTCCATTTTGTAAGCATTGCTTGAGCCAAATGAACTTCTTCTAAGGTTGTTATCGCTTTCATTTCAACCATTACCACATCTTCCACAAAGAAATCAACCCTTCTTGTACCAATATCCTCGCCGTCGTAATAAATGGTCATTTCCATTTCCCGGGTATATCCTAGCCCCAGTTTTCTCATTTCAATTGCTAGGGCCCGTTGATAAATTACTTCCTGAAACCCATTACCTAGCGTACTATGCACTTTCATAGCACATCCAATTATTTTTTCTGTTAATTCTTTATGCTTCATAATTTAATCCTTAATAATCCAATCAAGGTAATCAAAAAATCAAGCAAATCATGGTTCAGACAATCAAGGCAATGACGCTGTTATTTTTATTCCTCGTCAATAAACCGCCTATTTATTGGTTGGTAAGAATCAATCCTTCTATCTCTCATAAACGGCCAGTGGCTGCGGTAATAGTCGGATTTATCCAGATCGAGCTCCCGAACGGCAATATCTTCTTTATCATGCGGCGACTGGTATATTATGCTGCCAAATGGATTAGAGAAAAACGACCCGCCCCAAAACTTTAACCCGGCTTCTTCACCGGCGCGATTTACGCTTACCACGTGCACCCCGTTTGCAACGGCATGCGAACGTTGGATAGTTTGCCAGGCGTTGTATTGTTCAACGTTAGTTGCCTCATCCTGCGTGGTGGCCCATCCTATTGCGGTTGGGTAAAACAGTATCTCCGCTCCCATTAAGGCGGTTATGCGGGCAGCTTCAGGGTACCATTGATCCCAGCAGATAAGAACGCCGATTGTGGCATATTTCGTTTTAAATATTTTATAGCCGAGGTCGCCGGGGGTAAAATAAAATTTCTCATAAAATCCGGGGTCATCGGGAATATGCATTTTACGGTATTTACCCAAATAGGTACCATCGGCATCTAAAACAGCGGTGGTATTGTGGTAAAGGCCTTGCGCGCGTTTCTCAAAGAGAGAAGCAATGATCACAACATTTAATTCGGCAGCCAATACAGAAAGCGCATTTGATGAAGGGCCGGGGATTGCTTCGGCCAGCTTAAAATTATCGTAATCTTCAACATCGCAAAAATAAAGAGAGGCAAATAGTTCCTGCAAGCAGATTATTTGTGCTCCTTTCGCCGCAGCTTCTCTTATTTTAACAATAGCCTTATCCAAATTTGCCTGTTTATCGGCTGTGCAAGCCATCTGTACCAGGCCAACTTTTACTTTACTCATCGCGCTAAAAATTTGGGCAAAAATAGCGTTTATTTAGATACCCGATATGAGTTATAAGACATTAGACAATTTAGTGACGCGGCGTCAAACTAGAGTTATGAGTATAGATTGTTCTGTGCAGAAAGTTGCCCGTTCGGTCAATTAACCATTGTAAGTCTGTTCACTTTATCAAGCAATTCGTCAAGGCCGAAAGGTTTCGCAATAAAGGCCTCGCAGCAGCAGTTTAAAGGGCGGGAGTTTTTGTTCAAATAGGCTGAACAAATGATAACCGGAATATTGCAAAGTTGAGGATGCATTTTTATTTGGTTGCAGATAGCATCGCCGTCCGTTCCGTTTAGTTTATAATCGAGTATGATAAGATTCGGTTGATAATTTTGAATGGATTCGATAACATTATCGCAATTTGATGTGATAGAGACTTCAAATTTCTCGTATATCAGGGCTTCCCGCATAAATTCCAGGATGTCCTGGTTGTCATCAAGCACGAATATCCGCTTTATCATATCAATTAGTTTATTAGGGTTGGCAAAAGCCTTTCAATTAGCTAAATAGCGCCTTCTTATTACTGCTCTACCGCGAATCAATAACGGCATTATTTTAATTTTATTTGTCAAATAAATGTTAAAAATATGTTATTATTTGTTAAAAATCAACCACAATTTAATTTTTTAATAATTAGTTAATTGTTGATTTCTAGAAATGCTA
>DASXMZ010000302.1:0-12103 GCA_036495385.1 Mucilaginibacter sp.
CCGCTGGGAAGGTGGCAAGCGATGGGTTTTCTACGGTTATCACTCATGGACCCTGACAAGATTGGATGGCGGGACTCTTGTAACAGACGAGGAAGTTTTCAGGGGCTTGCTAGCTCGGGTCGTGTTGAGTAAACACGGAGCTGCGCTTGAAAGGCAATATGCCTCCGGGCTGGCTTCTCTTAAGCTGCGGGCGGAGTCATTGCTGCCCTAAAAACAGTCAATTCGCCGCATCGCTAATAAAGGCTTAGAGCCTAAAGAAATAAATTCTTGCGTTATTGTCCAATTTTTCCAAAAACGATCATTGTTATAAAGGAAGGAAATTAACAAGCTAGCAATTATATTTAACTCCATTAATTTATCGTTTAAATGATGTTCAAAAAGAGTTACACGGTAGTTGTTTTCAACCTGCCGGTGCTGCCTGGGTTGTTGATGGCTCCGCGAAGTATATCGCGGAGGAGTTTGTTCAAATGGGCGTCCGGTTCGGGAGATCAATCATCAGTTTTAACGACCGTTGGGAAATTGATTTTTATCGCTAAAAAACTGAATTAAAAGTTATGATCACAACATTGACCTATTTAATTACGCTGATCAGTAGGGTATTTAAAAGCCACCTGATGGCTCTCACAACCCTCAAAGTACTCAAGCGTTAAACTTCCTTATATTCCATCTTTTTAAGGTATCCTTACTAAATACTTGTCATTGGTAACTTAACACTCATCTTGCCGGGAATATTTTCAGTTTTTTTACTCGGGTTTTCCATAAACAGCCATCCGACAACTATTGATTACTCATATGTTGTTTTCGGCTGAAACTAATTATGATTAAATCTCGACAGTATGTCAGGCGCACCTGCAGGCATTTTTATTTTATACCGGTACCCCCAGCTATAAACATCTTCTTCCTTTAAAAACTCATGCCCTTTCTTACTGATCCAGTAGGTCTCTGTATATTTTTTGCCTTTATACGTATTTTCAGTAAAAAGCTTCCAGCAATCCTCTTTTTGACCGTTGAAAGTGGTTAGCACTTCGGTGCCGATAACCTTGTAAATCACATAAGCAGGTGGATCAAGGCCCGCATCATAAAAATTGATGGCAAATATTTTTCCGGGTCCGAGGGGAAGCGTCTCAAAGGTCTCTATATCCAGGTTCCAGTTAAAATTCGGTTCGCTGAAATCCAATTTAAAATTCTTAGCTGCATTGTTTGCTACGGTATCGGCAGCGCTGATCCCTGTGTTTAACCAGTTGTAAGCTTTGATCTTACCGGCGGAAGTTTCCGAATGATAGACAGGGGAAAAATCGTTTTCATTGTTAACCGAATAAATCATACGGTATTGGGCGGTGTCCGGCCCGTACCAGTGCTGGGTAATGGCAAATACTTTCGAGCCGTTCCTGGTAGTCAGGCGGATGTCCCTTAGCCAAAACCAAAAACCCAATTTCTTCGGGCTGTTCACTGCCTGGAAATAGACCAGGTATTGGTTTAACCCCGCTTTTAATGCGGAGGTATTTAGCCGTTTATCTTTTAACCGGACCGTATCGTTCTGTGCAAAGAGTTTCTGTTCAGTACTAAAAAGCACAATGATTGATGAAAGGATTAATGTTTTTTTAAAAAGGTTGTTCATATTGCTATAATTATTTGAAATATTATTGGGAACGGATCGACTGCATCACATTCTGTGAGAATTTGTTCTCAGGTGTTTTTTTTTAGCGCCAGCATTAAAGTGCCCGCGGACTTTACCGGCTTAATAGCAATTTATTTGCCTTTTCGACGAGGTCCTGGTGATCAATCTGAAACGCTATTTTTAATGTGGTTTTGTCCTCATATAACAAATACGTTGTAGAATTGAAATCATCGATCAAAGCGCCTTCAGCAGTTTTGTAAACCATCTTCCAAAGTGCTGTGATCATTAGGTAATATTCGTCCAACTGGTTTTCGGAAAGCGAAATGATTTCTGAAAACCCCAAACCTACCTTCCTGAAATATTCTTTTCTCCTATGCAGCGCCTTTATAAATTGTTCTGTCTCTATGGCGTGGACGCCCCTGGGGGCTCCAAACATAAAAGGATCGGTATATGCCGCGGCGACCATGTCAATTTCATCGCCATTCACGTGATACTGATAAGCATCAAAAAAAAATCTTATTTTAGGAGTGGCCTTTTTCATGGGTGATAAGACTTGTCCGGCATATGCCTGCCGGGAAATTTAAACCATAAGCTCTCGGATTTGACGAGTTCAATACATTCGTACATTATTTTTAGGTTACAGTCCGCTGCTATTGTCCTGTAATTCAAGATATCCGCAATTGATCCGATGAAAAAGAACCCAAGGGTGAAAAAGTATAAAAACCCCATCAGTATCTCGCCGACAATTAAGCGCTGTAAACCCGGAACCGGGCATAACCCAAGAACACAATAAATGAGTATGTTTTTTGCCGGTTTCCGGTTTTCGGAGTAAACCATATAAAAGAATTTCTTTTGCGGCCGGCTAAGTCCCGCCACGCCTTCCACTATAGCCGCGAGCTCGCCAGGCGTGACACCGGGAAGGTTCAAAAAAAGGTCATCGTTAAATTCCATTTTCCTACTGATTAGCTTTACGCTGACAAATATTAGAAATTATTTCACCGGGAAATAGTAAGAAAGGGAACAGGATGGTTGTCAGTTTTATATATTAACGGCCCAACTCATAACCCCATCCTGCTGATGTTATTTTGTGTATTAAAATTCTAACACCTCAAGGATTCATAGAAATTATAAAGATGGACATGTAGCAATAATGTGCTCATTTTGAAGCCTTAAGATATAGTCGTCATTTGGTACTCAAACTGTGGTTTCATATCTGAGGGTTTGCCCTTTTTCTGATCGCAGTGACGAAATCTTTAAAAAAACCGCGATCAGTTTTTTTATTTTCTACATGCCACATCGCGACATCCAACGATGTCCTGGCGGCAAACCAATAGACTTTTCCTATAATATCGTTTGTCAGCTGTTCCCCGTAGTGATTAAAAAATGTTGCCCAGCAGGTCTCCGGGAAATACCACCAAATTAACGGCCCAATGTCCCTTATAGGGTCGGACAATGTAATTTCATCCCAGTCAATAAAAAATAACTTGTCGGGCGATAACAACATATTATTAAAATTCGGTTCTCCATGAACAGGAACTACCGTTGTGTTTTGAAATGTTGCGACCGACTTTACCAACCTGTTAAACCCTCTTGTCACCTCTTTATCTAGTGTTTTTTCTTTTGAAAGTTTTAAAAACCTGTGCTCCAGATTTTCCAGGTCAGCATTCAAACAGGCGGCGTAATCAACTGACAGCGACTTTTTCAATTGCATTCCCAATTGCGGGTCTTTATGGTAGCGGTTGACCACTTGCGCGACGAGGGGAATATTTGCCCTAAGCCACAGCCTGTCGGGATGCTGCCCATTGACATATTCCTGGATTATATACGGCGTCCCGTTAAGCACTCCAGACGATAAAAGTTTTGGCGAGACCGCAATTTCGCCCAATCGTTTCAAATTTTCGACGGGCACATCAAATTTCACAAAGACGTTCAACATTTTGTTTTTAGCAATGTAGCATTCCTTTCTCAGGCCCCGTTCCGGCCTGAGAATAACCCAGTCTTCCAAAGAAAATGCGGATTGAAGTATTTCGTTAATGGAATTCATAAATGAGTCCATCATTCACCGATGCTATGCATAACAATGTAAAACAATGCCATCCGGTAAACAAAGGCGATAAGCAGGTAAAGAGTGACCGATAAAACGCCGGATTTGAGGAACGAGCCAAACCAGGTTCCTGAATAAACCCGCCTGGTCGCAAAAAACAGGTAGATCCAATTGATAAAAAGAATGATTGAAGCTAATGCCCGTTCGCCGATGGCAGCTTTTGGAAAAAAATAAGCCAAAGGAGCAATAAGATAAGGCATCAGCATCAGATAGACGATAAAAAACGAATAAAAATATAGGGCAAAAACCAAATGCTCCGTAAAGTGCCTCCTTTTTAAGCCATACAAAAGCTGTAGAACCAATGCAAAAAGGGGTATCATAATGACCAGGTATTCTTTTTGTTCAAAGTGCATTGCCGTATTGAACCGTTCTTCGAGCAACGGAAGCTGCAAATGCAGTTCTACCTGTCTTTTTGCGATATAAGCGATAATTCCATCATTATCGCGGTAGGTATCGAGCGAGTAAACAAATAGGCCCCTGGACTTAAAAATGAAGAAAATAAAATTCAGAAATACAAAAAGGGCGAACGGTTTGACATACTTGTTGTTCCCATCGCTTGTCAGCGCTTGTTCGGCAAGGTAACCAGGTTTAAAAAAAAGCGGTTGCAAGGTCCTGAAAAACTTGCTGTCAAAATGGATCAAATCGTGTAACGCATCATGTGCCAAATGTTTAACAGCAGGTAGTCTATCTTTTTTTTCTTTTTGTCCTTCCATGCTTAAATATACTGTAAAAACGTTGAGCCAATGATTTTTAACCGTTTTTTTTTGACCAACAAACTGATTTCCTCGACGAACGGGCCTTGCTTATTATTAGAAAGGCTTATGTTTAAAGAATGTTATTGAAGTCCATTATACCTTATGTTCAGCTTGCCCCCTTTATCCGCTCCTTTTGGATATTTGAGAGTGACTACGGGCATCCTGTTACAAGCAGCCGCATTATAGCCCCCAATGCCTGCGTTAAGATCGTTCTGCCTTTCGAAAACAATCTGGTCGCAGAAAGTCAAAGCGTAACACAGCATCACCCGGAAAGCCGTCTGCAATTCATCGGGAACGCGGATGAGCCCTACGTGGTCAGTACCTCTGCCCGGAGATCAGGAACGCTTATCATAGAGCTTACCCCACAGGGCGCCTGCCACTTCGCGCCTTTCAGCTTGCACGAAGTAACCAACAACATTGTCCCATTTGCAAGCATCTACGGGAACGAGGCGGTGCGACTGGAAGAACGACTGGCCAATACACCAAATCCCGTTCAAAAGGCTGTACTCTTACAGGACTTCCTCGTTAAGAAACTGGGTCGGGTAAGCATCCAGCAGGAGATCGTTGACTTTGCCGTCTCAGCTATTACCAGTTCGACGGGCCAGATTTCGATCAGATCACTGGAACATCAAACAGGATATTCCAGGCGCTACCTCGATATCTTGTTTCTTCGTTATGTCGGCATTTCTCCGAAAACGCTTGCTTCCATTTCACGCTTTCAGCATTTTCATTTGCTTTGGGCAAAAAACCCTACCCCGGACTTTTACCGGGACGAGATATTCAGGTTCTATCATGACCAATCTCATTTCATAAAAGAATTCAAACGTTTTTCCGGTTATTCCCCAAAGCAATACGGAACAGTTGACAACGAATTCGGCCGGCTTTTCTACCAGGATTATTTTGAAAATTTCGGTTGATTAGCCCGATCATCTGCAAAACTGTTTTTGCGAAAGCTGCGCCATCGGCAACGTGCAATATCATGATATCGAATGGACCTTATGATTAGCCAAAGTCCCATACGCTGCCTGTCATATTTTAGTCTTCATAAACAGTCTCCCACCGGGCTGCTGAACAATAAATTTAAGCATTTCACCAGTGCTTTGGTCGATCCCGAGTTCAATGTCAAATGTTTTCTCATAAAAGCTTGTCGCTCTTTTTAAGTCGTTTACCGGTATTTCAAGCCAGTTTAGTGCATTTGATTATTTAATTTATTGAACCAAAATTAGCACCAGTCAACCGGCAAGGATAGTAAAAAAGGGAAATGAAGATAACTCAGGCAACTTCATGCCTGATAAAGGCATTGATCAAAAAAAACGCGATGAGGAGCCATAAAGCATCCGCGTACAACAGGTACCAGGTAGTTTCCGCTTCCGGGCTAAGGTTTAGCGGGCCAAAGACCACTAAAGACCCGGTGGAACTGATATGGAACAATTGGGCCAGTAAAAGGCTTCTTGTTTTTTCATAAATATAACAGATGAATATCCTGATCGCTGCCATAACGAGTATAAAGACGCCAAAAAATGGCAGCAGCATCGGCCCGTGAGGGCTTGCGGACCCCAAAAAATAAATAACCGGGTAATGCCACGCCCCCCAGATCAGGCCAAGCAGTAACGCCGACGGAAAAAGGCCGGCTTTTTTGCGCAGCTGCGGAAATAAATAACCCGTCCAGCCGATTTCTTCCAGCAATCCGGCCGGGATGCCGAACAGAAAGCCAACGATAAAATTGTTCACTACAAACTGGCCGCTAAATAATTGATTCAGCGCAAAAAGAACGACGTTGATCATGATTGGCGGAATAGCCAAAAAAAAAAAATACCATTTCCGGGCGACTCGCCCCAGACAAAGCCCGGAAAACAATCGCTTCAGCCCTGCTGTACCGTATAACAGAGCCGTCATTGCCACACCAGAAAGCGGCGGACCCAACAGCAATACCGGGTACATCCGAAGACCATCGGGTTTTATTAAGTTCAGTCCATGAATTAACTTACCGCTGACCGTGAGGTAAGCCCCAAGCCAGGAAATGGCAAACGTCAAAATAAAATAATATAACACCGGACGCTGTGTCATCTTTTCTTTCAACGGCAGGAAAAAAAGTTTCAAGTTCAAAAAATTAAAGATTATGCAATGGCGCCAAATTAAGGACCCGGGACTGTACGGAATAGTAAAAAAAGGAAATCGACGGCATTTAATGCGTTTTTAGTCGCTCTGGGGCAATGTCGTTTTTACCTTTTTTAATATGCCAGGAAATGCCTGTTAGCAATATTTGTCGACGTGCTACTAAAAACTTAGAAGACTTTTCAAAAAACGCGTGATGACGAAAAAGCCCTTTGCCTGTGCCGGCGTATCGCACATCCGAAATAATTGCGACGTCTTTGCCTCTTTTGTTGCTGTTAACCTATCAAATAAAATATGTTTAAAAAAAATTGTACATTATTTGTTTTCTTTAGCCTAATCGGCTGGCCCGCCGCCTTGATGGCCCAACACCAGGTTTCTCCGGATTCGGTGAGTTTGAAACTACCGGAACTGGACAAAATGAGGGGGACATGGCTGTTGACATACCCTGACACGTCGAAATCGGGGGAAATACACCAGGATTCGGTCGTTACTACCTTTAAATGGTCGGCGAACCGCGATACCTTGTCTGGCGTAGAGCAAATAAAAAACAGCCTGGGCATCAGCCTTGTCTATATCCGCTATTCTTTCGATAAACATTCAGGCCAGTATTTTTACATTGAAAGTGATGACCCGGTTAACCTGCCTGCGAGTGCTCCGTTAATTGTAAACGGCGATACCTGGATCTATCCAATCGGGGATGACCGCGTTCTGAATAAATTTAGTGTATCCGGGAAACTAATCACATATTATATACAGTACCGGAACAACGGACAATGGGTAACGCGAAGTGCAGGCCGGGAAACCAAGATAAAATAAGCTACGGTTTGTTTTTTGGCAATTGGCCAACGGTCGACTGCCGTTCGTCAAAAAGATATGGTAAATGGTTAACGATGAGCTCTCTTTACCAAAAAAAAGAAAAATGAAAGCTAAAAACCTGCCTGCCGGTAAATTTATATTATTGCTATCCGCGATGTTTTTCGTTGGGCCCTCCGTCGGGCAAGATCATCGGATGAGTGATAACTTTCCTTTGAGCAATATCCTGGGGATTGACACTGTTCGGTTCGATTTTGAAGATGCTTCAGCGGGGAGGGTCAGCTTTATCCGCGGTTAACTTCGTTCGTTCAGAAGTACTTACCGGTCCGCCTCTGTTGTAATATCCCCATACGCATATTTTCAACCCTCTCAAAATGAGCGCGGCAAAATATTTTATCAGGGGTGTCCAATTCCGATAAGCCCGATCCTTATTGAAGTATAGCGGAAAATTAAATATCAATTGAAACTCAACTTTAAAACAACAAATGATGGGAAAAATTATTGAGTACTCCCTTGTTTCAATCGACGGCGTATTTGAAGGTCCGCCTATCAGGGTATTTTTTGAATACTGGGATAATGCCTACATGTACGATGGTGCGGGGCAGGCGATGGCTTGCAGGGGGCTGGTCATGGGCAGGACTACCTACAATAGCTTTGAGGAAATATGGCAGGCGAGAAAAGACCCATGGGCACAAGCCTTAAATGTTATAACGAAATATGTCTTTTCGTCGACCCCTGAAAAAGCAACCTGGAATAATACGACCATCATCCGCGGCGATGTCATCAGCGAAGCGACCAGGTTGAAGGAACAGGACGGCGGTAATTTCCTGATCTATGGGCATGGTCGTTTGACTGAGACCCTATTAACGGAAAAGTTGATCGATGTGGTTGACTTTTCCATCCATCCGCTTATTGTAGGGTCGGGTAAGCAATTCTTCCGGGAGAACCTGGAAGTTAAGATGAAACTCGTGGCCACTAAAAATTTTGCCAAAGGAATTGTTATGCTTACGCTCGAGCGACAGTATTAGCGGTCTGAAACGGCCTCTCAGGGAATCGGCTCAAAACAGGCCCCGGGGGGTTGGACGGTCAACGATAAAGTATGAAAGTTGCACCATAAGTTAAAGGTTATGAAAAAAATAATCGTGTTTTTGATCGGCGTTAGTTTGGGATATTCCGCTTCCGCACAAAACAATGCCGGGAACCCGGCAGCTTTCTGGCATGACCCTGTTCGCAACAGAAAAGACCCGGAATCTCTTAAAACGGTAAAAGATTTTTTATCGGCTTATCAAACCGGCAAAAAAGAAGTATTTGCATCCTATTTGACCGATGGAATTGTCTGGGATGAACCCGGGGAGAACAGGATCTCCGGTAAAAAAACCTCTAAACACGAGGTGCTTCAAATGCTTGATGCAATGACGGAATCCTCTGCAGGCTCCGTCAAAGTCTCCGATATACGGTATTTTGATGATGGTGGTAATACTGTTGTTTGCCTGCTTCACTGGACAGCAGTCCAGCCTGTCGGTCGGATACTGGATGTTTTAAATGCAGGCGTTTTTACGGTTGAAAACGGGAAAATAACAGCAGTGAAATTATATTCCGATAATATCGAAGCGGAAAATATTTTTTGGGGACAGGATTGAAATCGAACGGAATTATATCAATGAAATCCGTTTTAGAGGAGTCAGTCAATTTCGAATGTTAGAATTATATGAAGCAGATTGTTTTATGGATCGGCCTGGTCATAATACCGGTGTTGTTGAAGGCACAGACTGGTCTGGGTGAGGATGCTATCCGCATTAAATTGCGGCAATTGGATAAAATGCGGGGAACCTGGATGCTGACTTATCCTGATACAGCCCTATTAGACGCAATAAGCCTTGATACCATTCTCACTACGTTTACTTGGTCCGCTAAAGGAGACACCCTTGCTGGCAAACAGCGATTCAAAAATGCCCACGGCACGAGTTATATGTATCTTTTTTATTCCTTTAATACAGAAACCAGCCAATATTCTTATATAGAAAATGATGATCCGGATAACCTGCCGCCGGGTGCACCACTCATTATAAATGGGGACACCTGGACATACCCGAACGGAGACAACCGCGTGATTAAAAAATTCAGTTCAAATGGAAAAATAATCACTTATTATATACAATACCTCAAAAATGGACAATGGGTAACAAAAAGAAAGGGAGCAGAATCCAGGATAAAATGACGTTAAGAATATTTGAACGGTAACTTTAAGTTTTGAGGTGTGCTGGCCTTTAGCGGCAACGCTGAAGATACCAAAAAAGGGAGGCTATTTTTGACTTGCATGCCAAGCTTTCGCTAAAACTCAAACTGAAAAGCCGACTATCCGGGCCGGCCAGGAGACGCTCTTGTAAGAAATATTTATCATTTTGTCCAATTTAGGTCTTCCCGGTTCTTATTGTAGTGTGGAAAAAGCGTTCATGACAATTTAATAAGCGAAATGGAAAACAGACAAACAGTTTTAATTACCGGCGCCACTTCAGGTATCGGATTATCTATTGCAATCAGGCTTTACAGTGAGGGTTTTAAGGTTTTTGGAACAAGTCGTTTTCCGGAACGCTATGCCGGCAAATTTCCTTTTGAACTTTTAGAGCTTGATGTATCCTCGCAGGAATCCGTAGATAGCTGCTTCGGTCAATTATTTTCTTGCATTCAGGTTTTGGATGTTTTAATCAGCAATGCCGGGGGTATGGGTATGCGCTCGGGAAACGTGGAAGAAACCACCATTTGGCAGGCCCAGCAACAGCTTGATACCAATTTTTGGGGAGCCGTCAGGGTTACCAAAGCTGTTTTGCCGTATATGCGCAAGCAACGGCAAGGGAAAATTATCGCAACCGGCTCCGTAGTGGGGCTGTTTGGTGTCCCTTTCAGTAGTTATTATTCCACTTCCAAGCACGCCATGGAGGGATTTTTTAAATCGCTCCGTTTTGAAATAAGCAAATTTAATATTCATGTCAGTGTTTTACAGCCTGGCTTTTTTAATACCAATATCGGGCATTCCATGCAATATATTCCCACGACCATCAGGGACTACGTTGAAACTCAAGAAAATATGAACACGTTTTTAAAAGATTCCTTGGCGAAATCACCCGCTCCTGAACCTGTTGCTGACGCTGTTTTAAAGATCATCAATTCAAAAACACCCAGGTATAACTATCCGGTAGGCAGCGGGTCCCGGTTTTTACCATTTCTGCAATTTATCTCCTACCGGTTATTCGAGAAGGGATTTAAAAAAAACGCAAAATTGTAATTTATGAAAAAGGTAATCAGGTTATTTATTGGGGTAATCCTTGTTTCCTTCTTTGTTGTCAGAACAACACCAGAGGTGCACATGCAATCAACAAATGGACCCTCTGGGCTCCCCGTTGGAACTGGCTGATTATCGATTTCTCAACTTATATAAACGAAAAAATTAAAAATAATAAAAACTAAAATCATGACAAAAATTAAAAACAGCATTTCTGAAGGAAAGAAAGAAGAAAACTCCGGTTCCTTGAGCAACAAATCGCTGCAAGGTACTTTCGTTGGCACTGGCACCGGAACCTTGCCGGCATCATTTGCGGGAGGTGATCCAAACGTAAGCCTGCCAATAACAATGTTGTTCCAATACACTTTTGATGGCGACGGCCACATCGATCCTGCCTTCGGCGAGGCGACCATTGGCGGTCAGCCGATGGGTTTGATAAAAGCAACCGGCACTTACCATATTGATCCTGCAACCGGCATCGGTGAGGAGACCATCAACCTTCCGGCGTCAGTGGGTGGTGGCACGATAAACCGGAGATTTGCCCTATCGAATGGCAATACACAATTGCACCTGGTGGGCCTCGATCCAGGCTTTCAGTTCCAGGCAACCATGTATAAACAATAAGCTAAGCAGGTTCTTAAAAGAAGGATATTATTAGTTCGCTTGAAAGTTTCCTAATCCAATAGTGGTTGTAATGGCCAGGTGTTGCACAGCAAGGTAAATCGGTAACAAAGGGAGGGTCGCTTTAGTCGGTTCTCGCCTTTCGCCCGAGTTTTTATCACTTTAATTAAATAATATCTATTAATCTGAGTGGAGAATATGGGCCCCCTGACCACGTGATTCCGGAAACCGATGCAGATGACTTTGGAACACTTTGACCACGTTAATTATTTGGCTATTAGCTATAATTTTCGTATTGATAAACACAATTCTATGGTCCGGGAGGCACTGAATATTATGGTCAAGCCTCCCGGAATATCCAGAAAGCTTATACGTTTTAGAATTTTTTCCGGGGATTGCTATTTTCATAATTCAATTTTATTTGCTTTTTTCTGCAGGCTGTCCTGGTTCCTGCGGTTCCTACATTGATGCAACGGGAAATCCGGACATGATAATTGTTTTATTTATTTACAAGCAAATTTATTTTGGTTTCAAGAATTCCAGCGTGTGCGAATTGAACTTTTTAGGGGGCAGATTTAGACGGCGGCCAATCCCGGGTGGGTTAATATCATAACGAAAAGTTGCTTAAAATAAATTTTTATCGTTGTCCAATTTTGAGTAACCCGGTCGTTATGCTTAAAGAATATTAAAATGAATCTATTTTAACAGAAAACTTTTTATGTTGATATCTGAACGATGTGTTTTCATGCTCATGGAACAGATAGGACAAACGCTACTTTTTTAAATTACACACAATG